>JBHAET010000081.1:0-2567 GCA_041855705.1 Neisseriaceae bacterium | reverse complement strand
CGGCTTTCACGGCCAGCTGGCCGCCGGCCGAACCGACAGTGTGCAATACGGTTTGCTGGCCGCCTTGGCGGTGGTGGCCGGTTTCATCGGCTTGGTGGGCATGCGGGTGGTCCCGTTTTTCACCGCCAAGCGCTTGGGGCACGAAACGGTGGCCACCCACCCGCTGCTCATGCAGGCCGCACTGTTTGCGCCGTTGTTGATGGCGGCACTGTACGTGTTTCAGGCAGCCTTGCCGGTGGCTGCCGCACTGGCGCTCCTGGTTGGCCTGGGACAGGTCTGGCAGACGGTGCGCTGGTGGCAGTCCGGTGTCGCACGCGAGCCGATGTTGTGGGTGCTGTTTGCCGGGTTTGCGCTGACCGGCACCGGATTGGCGGTGATGGGGGCCGCGCATTGGCAACCGCAATGGCTCAGTTTGGGTGTGCATTTGGTGGCGGTGGGCGGCATCGGGGTGATGACCATCGGCATGATGGTGCGCACCGCCTTGGGACATACCGGCCGGCCGCTGTATCCTGCGCCCAGGCTGATGACGGCCGCTTTCGGACTGATGCTGGCGGCCACGGCGTTTCGGGCACTGGCGGCATGGATGCTGTACCTGCATCCCACCGCTTACCAGCACAGCCTGCGCCTGTCGGCCGTCTTGTTTGCCGCCGCATTGCTGTTGTATGTGTGGCGTTACCGGCCGTGGCTGCTGGCGGCACGGGCGGATGGCAAACCCGGTTGAACAGACTGCTGTTATGTTGATTGGCCGCCTGCCGTCCGGCGGTTGCTGAGCAGGATGCCGCCCACAATCAAGGCAATGCCGATGGCGTGATACGCATACAGCCGCTCGTGCAGCAGCCAGAACGCCAGCAGAGTGCCGAACACCGGCATCAGGTGAATGCTCAAGCCGGCACGCACCGCACCGAAACGGCCAATGGCGGCGTTGTAGCACAAATAAGCCACCAACGACGGAAAAATACCGACATACGCCAGACTCATCACCGTACTGCTTTGCCAGCGCCATGCAACCCCGCCGGCCATCTCCCACAGCCAAAACGGCAGCAGCACCAGCAGGCCGATCATCATTTGCAGTGCCATCAGGCCAATGCGGTTCAGATCACTCGGCACCTGCTTCATCCACAAGGTGTAAAACGCCCAGCACACCACGGCGGCAAACACCCACAAATCACCACGGGCAAAGCGCAATGCCACCAGATTGGCGGCATCACCACGCAGAATGATGGCCAGCACACCAGCCAGTGACAGCAGCACGCCGGCCAGTTGCCAGCGGCTCATCGGCTGGCGATAGCACAGGGTGCCGATCAGAATGATCAAAACCGGGATGCAGGAATTGAGCAACAGGGCGTTGGTGCTGGTGGTGGTGTGCAGACCGATGTAGACCAGCGTGTTGAAAGCAGCAATGCCGCTGAGGGCGGCGAGGCCGATCAGCCGGTAGTGAGGACGGTAGCGGTGCCAATCGCGGCGCAGTGCCGGCCAGGCAAACGGCAACAGGATCAGCAAGGAAATCAGCCAACGGCCAAATGCCAGTGACAGCGGTGGAATATCGTCGCGCACCGCACGGGCCACGATCACATTGCCGGCCCACAACAGCGGCGGGGTAATCAGCAATAAAAAACCGCTTAAGCGGTGAAAAGGGGCAAGCATGGTCAATCGACTGACGGGTGGTGACAGATGGCAAAACAACGCCCAGCTACGGCGTATTGGCAGTGTTGTGCGTGATTTCTTTTAGGGTACGGCCCGCTGTGCCGGGTATCGGACGGGTCTGCACACGCTGCGCGGCCGGATCCGGGCGGCAGCCACACAGAGATATTGGGCAAGGGTCGCCATGAATTAACAGCCAAGATGATACCACGCGGCGGTATCGGGTCACATGATGCACGCCGGATGGGTGACTCCGACCAAAATACCGTCCGGTCATGTTTGCTTGAATTTTTTGTCAAATCAATTTCATTGATACAACATACCGGCAACACACAACAAAACAAGGCTGCCTGAAAACGACCAAACCGTTTTCAGGCAGCCTTGTTCAATCCGGCATCAGTCCAGATTACCCAGCACGATGCGCAGCATGCGGCGGATCGGTTCGGCCGCGCCCCACAGCAATTGGTCGCCCACGGTAAACGCGCTGATGTATTCGCCGCCCATGGCCAGTTTGCGGATGCGGCCCACCGGCGTGGTGAGGGTGCCGGTCACGGCAGCCGGCGTCAGTTCGGCCATGCTGGCGGTTTTGGTGTTGGGCACCACTTTCACCCAGTCATTGGCAGCGGCCAGCAGCTGTTCGATTTCGGCCACCGGCAGGTCTTGCTTCAGTTTCAAGGTAATCGCCTGGCTGTGGCAGCGCATGGCCCCCACCCGCACGCACAAGCCTTCGACCAAAGTCGGACGGCTGCCGCCGAGAATCTTGTTGGTCTCGACATTGCCTTTCCATTCTTCTTTCGATTGGCCGTTGCCCAAGTCCGCATCAATCCACGGAATCAGGCTGCCGGCCAGCGGCACGCCGAATTCGGCCCTGGGATAGGCATCGCTGCGCAGAAAATCCGACACTTTGCGGTCGATGTCGAGAATGG
>JBHAET010000080.1:0-2525 GCA_041855705.1 Neisseriaceae bacterium | reverse complement strand
CTAGGGTCTGTTGACAATTGACCGGCGAAGCGGTTTTTTGAGGCAAAATCCGCGTATGCCAGGCAAAAAGCGCAGCAAGGTTGAACACCTTGCGAGCATTTTCAACGCCGCAGACGGGGATTTTTGACCAAAAATACCGCCGTTGTGTTAATTGTCAACAGACCCTACTGGTTCTACTTAATTTGGCGGTCTGACTACTGAAAACAAATCGGAATGCTTGAATCAAGCATTCCGATTTGTTTTTTGGCTGCTGTTCCCGCCAGTGGCATGGACATGATATGGAATTTGTATTTTTAAAAACCGTGCTTTAAACTGTTTACCCAGCATTGACTATCATGATGAAAAGGCTGCCTGAAATGTCGATTGCCGAAACCAACCGATTGCCGGTACCCAAGTTGATCATCGATACCGACCCCGGCCAGGACGATGCGGCCGCTTTGCTGCTGGCGTTTGGCCTGATGCGGCGCGGTTTGCTTGAAGTGCTGGGCATCACCACGGTGGCGGGCAATGTGGGCTTGCCGCTGACCAGCAAGAATGCGCGCATTGTTTGCGACTGGGCCGGCATGCCGCAGGTGCCGGTGTATGCCGGGGCAACCAGACCGCTGTTGCGCGCACCGGTGACGGCCGAGGCGGTGCACGGCATCACCGGTTTGGACGGGGCGCCCCTGCACGAACCCAAAACACCCTTGCAAGCGGCGCATGCAGTTGCCTACCTGATTGACACTTTGCGGCATGCCGAGCTGGGCAGCATCACACTGGTGGCTCTGGGGCCGCTGACCAATCTGGCACAGGCGCTGTCGTTGGCGCCGGATTGCAGCCGCGGTTTGGCGCGGATGGTGGTGATGGGCGGTGCGTATTTTGAAGCCGGCAACATCACGCCGGCCGCCGAATTCAATTTTCATGCCGACCCGCATGCGGCGGCCGTGGTGCTGGCCAGCGGTGTTCCGCTGACCATTGTGCCGCTGGATGTGACCCACAAAGCCTGCATTACCCGCGAGCGGATGAATGCATTGCGCCAAACCGGTACCGAAAACGGCCGTCGGCTGGCCGATTTGCTGCAAAGTTATGCGCGTTACGATACCCAGAAATTCGGACTGGACGGTGGTCCGCTGCATGATCCTTGCGCCTTGGCCTGGGCGGTTTGGCCCGAGTGGTTTGACGGCAAAGACTGCCATGTGGCGGTGGAAACCGGCAGCCCGCTGACGATGGGCGCCAGTGTGGTGGACTGGTGGGGCACTACCGGTGAGCCTGCCAATGCACATTGGGTCACCGGCATTGATGCCGGAGCATTGTTTGACCAATTGCGGCAAAGCATTTTGGCCTTGCCGTAAATCTGGGCAGCAAGCGGCGGGTATGCTGGCCGCTTGTTTTGGCATCTGTCGGCCCATTGGATGCCGGAGTGCCCCCCTGCTGCGGATGTGATGGAAGCCAAGGTCTCGGGCGGGCAGAACCGTATTGCCGTACCCGTTTCCGTGACAATCAAATCCTCCCTTTTTGTTGATGATCCGCCATGCACAGCCAGCCAATGCGCGCACTGCTGCTGGTTGATTTGACCGCAACACCCCCATAACGGAGTGGCGTATGCCGATGACAAAACCCTTTGTTTTGCCGTGGCTGCCCTGCTGGGTTATGGGGGTGTTGCTGTCTTTGCTGTTGCCGCAGCATCCGGGTGCCGGGATCGGCAGCGGTGTGATGGGGCTGCTGGTGGCGGTTTGTGTCTTGCGGCGGCGGCCATGGTTGGGCGGGCTGCTGGCGCTGGCCTTGGGCATGGCATACGGCGTGTGGCGGGTGGATGCGGCCTTGAGCCGGCAATGGCCGTTGCAGCAGACGGCAGCGGTGCCGGTGGTGCTGACCGTGACCGGTTTGCCGGAGGCCGATGCGCGACGGGTGCGCTTGCGGGCGTTGGCGGCAACGGCCGATGGCCGGCAGTACCGGATTTTACTGACGGATTACCGTTTGCGGGACTGGCCTTTGGGCAGCCGCTGGCAAATGAATCTCCGCTTGCGGCCGATGCTGGGCGAGGTGAATGCGGTGGGATTCGACCGCGAGGCATGGGCTCTGGCCCAAGGTGTGGATGCCAGTGCCCATGCCGGACGCGAACGGGTGGCGCTGGCCGCCGCCGGGCCGTCGCTGTGGCTGGACTGGCAGGCTTACCGCGGCCGTCTGAGTGCGCGCTGGCAACAAACGGCTGCCGATTATCCCTTGGGTTCGGCATTGATGCGGGCATTAAGCCTGGGAGAGCAATCGGCGTTGCCGCCGGCGGTGTGGCAGGCGATGCGGCCATTGGGACTGAATCATTTGTTGAGCATTTCCGGTTTGCACATCGGTCTGGTGGCGATGTGGGCGGCATGGTGGTGCCGCTGGCTGCTGCGCTGTTTGCCGTGGACACCGCGCCAGCCGCGTTTGTGGTACTGGTCAGCGGCACTGATGGCGGCAGCGGTGTATGCGGTGCTGGCCGGTTTGGCGGTACCGACCCAGCGTGCATGGCTGATGTTGGCGGTGTTGGCCTGGGCCTGGTGGCGGCG
>JBHAET010000079.1:0-18219 GCA_041855705.1 Neisseriaceae bacterium | reverse complement strand
TCACCCACAAGCGCCGTGTGTCGGCGCTCGGTCCGGGCGGCCTGACCCGCGAACGCGCCGGCTTCGAGGTGCGCGACGTACATCCGACCCACTACGGCCGTGTGTGTCCGATTGAAACCCCGGAAGGTCCGAACATCGGCCTGATCAATTCCTTGTCGGTGTATGCGCGCACCAACGAGTACGGTTTCTTGGAAACCCCCTACCGCCGGGTGATTGACGGCAAAGTGACCGACCAGATCGATTATCTGTCGGCGATTGAAGAAGGCCGTTTCGTCATTGCCCAGGCCAATGCGGCGCTGGACGAAGACGGCACCCTGACCGACGAACTGGTGACTTGCCGTGAAAAAGGCGAAACCATCATGGCCAGTCCCGAGCGGGTGCAATACATGGACGTGGCCACCGGTCAGGTGGTGTCGGTGGCCGCCTCGCTGATTCCGTTTTTGGAGCATGACGATGCCAACCGCGCCTTGATGGGCGCCAACATGCAGCGGCAGGCAGTGCCCTGCCTGCGTGCCGAGAAGCCGCTGGTGGGTACCGGTATTGAGCGTGCGGTGGCCATCGATTCGGCAACCGCGATTGCCGCCCGTCGCGGCGGTGTGGTCGAGTACGTCGATGCCAACCGTGTGGTGGTGCGGGTTCACGATGACGAGGCGGTAGCCGGCGAAGTGGGGGTGGACATTTACAATTTGGTGAAATTCACCCGCTCCAACCAGTCAACCAACATCAACCAGCGTCCGGTGGTGAAAAAGGGCGATGTGCTGCAACGCGGCGATGTGGTGGCCGACGGCGCTTCCACCGACTTGGGCGAATTGGCGCTCGGTCAGAACATGACCATCGCCTTCATGCCGTGGAACGGGTACAACTTTGAGGACTCGATCCTGATTTCCGAGCGCGTGGTGGCGGAAGACCGCTACACCACCATCCACATTGAAGAACTCAATGTGGTGGCGCGTGACACCAAACTGGGTGCCGAAGACATTACCCGCGACATTCCCAACCTGTCCGAGCGCATGCAAAACCGTTTGGACGAATCGGGCATCGTGTACATCGGTGCCGAGGTGGAAGCCGGCGACGTGCTGGTGGGCAAAGTGACTCCCAAAGGCGAAACCCAGCTGACACCGGAAGAAAAACTGTTGCGTGCCATTTTCGGTGAAAAAGCCTCCGACGTGAAAGACACTTCGCTGCGCATGCCCACCGGCATGAGCGGTACCGTCATCGACGTACAGGTATTCACCCGCGAAGGCATCCAGCGCGACAAGCGTGCGCAGTCGATTATCGACGCCGAGCTGAAACGCTACCGCCAGGACCTGAGCGACCAGTTGCGCATTTTCAACAACGACGCCTTCGACCGCATCGAGCGCCTGATTGTCGGCCAAAAAGCCAACGGCGGGCCGATGAAACTGGCCAAAGGCAAGGAAATCACCGCCGAGTATCTGGCCGGTTTGCCGAGCAAGCACGACTGGTTCGACATCCGTCTGGCGGATGAGGCTTTGGCCAAACAGGTGGAACTGATCAAAGCCAGCCTGCAGGCCAAGCATGAAGAATCGGATGCGCTCTACGAAATCAAGAAGAAAAAGCTGACCCAGGGCGACGAATTGCAGCCGGGCGTGCAAAAAATGGTGAAAGTGTTCATCGCCATCAAACGCCGCTTGCAAGCCGGTGACAAAATGGCCGGCCGCCACGGTAACAAAGGCGTGGTGTCCAAAATCATGCCGGTGGAGGACATGCCCTACATGGCCGATGGCCGTTCGGTGGACATCGTGCTCAACCCCTTGGGTGTACCGAGCCGGATGAACATCGGTCAGATTCTGGAAGTGCATTTGGGCTGGGCCGCCAAGGGCATAGGCGAGCGCATTGGCCGCATGCTGGACGAGCAGCGCAAAGTGGCCGAAATCCGCCAGTTCCTCGACACCATGTACAACGGTGACCTGGGCGGCCGCGACATGCACCGCGAAGACTTGAGCCAATTGAGCGATGAGGAGATTCTTGCTCTGGCCGGCAATCTGCGCCGTGGCGCCACCTTTGCCTCGCCGGTATTTGACGGCGCGCACGAGAGCGAAATCAAGGCCTTTCTCGACCTGGCCTATCCCAGCGATGATCCGGCGGTGCAAAAACTGGGCTTCAACCCGACCAAAACCCAGATCACGCTGTATGACGGCCGCTCCGGCGAAGCGTTTGACCGCCCGGTCACCGTCGGTGTGATGCACTACCTCAAGCTGCACCACTTGGTGGACGAGAAAATGCACGCCCGTTCGACCGGTCCGTACTCGCTGGTGACCCAGCAGCCGCTGGGCGGCAAGGCACAGTTCGGCGGCCAGCGTTTCGGGGAGATGGAGGTGTGGGCGCTGGAAGCCTACGGCGCCGCCTATACCCTGCAGGAAATGCTGACCGTGAAGTCGGACGATGTCAACGGCCGTACCAAAATGTACGAAAACATCGTCAAGGGCGAGCACAAAATCGAAGCCGGCATGCCGGAATCGTTCAATGTGCTGGTCAAAGAGATCCGTTCGCTGGGTCTGGACATCGACCTGGAGCGTTATTGAGCCACGGCGCCGTTTCAGGCAGCCTCAGGGCTGCCTGAACGATGCCGGCGATGAGCGCACCACCGGCCGCATCCTGTGTGCATGGCCAGCCCTTGTTGCCGGAGCCGGCAACAGGTGGCCCGCCAAACCGGGGCCACATTGGCCCGATGCCGCAGGTCCGGTGTCCGTGCCCGCAATTGTCATGCCTTCAGGCAGCCGCCTGCCAATGTTGCAACAGGCTGCCTGAAACCGGAATTCAAAAAAGACGATATTTCCTTAATTAAGGATAGGAGCAAAAGCAATGAAGGCTTTGTTAGACCTGTTTAACCCGCTGCACAATGCCGGGATGGACGAAGAATTCGATGCCATCAAAATCGGCATTGCTTCGCCGGAGACCATCCGTTCCTGGTCTTATGGCGAAGTGAAAAAGCCGGAAACCATCAATTACCGTACCTTCAAGCCGGAGCGTGACGGTCTGTTCTGTGCCAAGATTTTCGGCCCGATCAAAGACTACGAATGCTTGTGCGGCAAATACAAACGACTGAAATTCAAAGGGGTGACCTGTGAGAAATGCGGTGTGGAAGTCACCTTGTCCAAGGTGCGCCGCGAGCGCATGGGCCACATCGACCTGGCCGCCCCGGTGGCCCACATCTGGTTTTTGAAATCGCTGCCTTCGCGTTTGGGCATGGTATTGGACATGACCCTGCGCGACATCGAGCGCATTCTGTACTTCGAAGCCTTTGTGGTGACCGATCCCGGCCTGACCAGCCTGCAGCATCGTCAGTTGCTGACCGAAGAAGACTATTACGCCAAATACGAAGAATTCGGCGGCGACTTTGAAGCCAAGATGGGTGCCGAAGGCATCCGCGACCTGCTGCGCGGCCTGGACATTGCCCAGGAAGTACAGATTTTGCGCCAGGAGCTGGAATCCACCGGCTCGGACACCAAAATCAAGAAAATCGCCAAGCGCCTGAAAGTGCTGGAAGCGTTCCAACGTTCCGGCATGAAGCTGGAATGGATGATCATGGACGTGCTGCCGGTGCTGCCGCCGGATCTGCGTCCGCTGGTGCCGCTGGACGGCGGCCGGTTTGCCACCTCCGATTTGAACGATCTGTACCGCCGCGTCATCAACCGCAACAACCGTCTCAAACGCCTGCTGGAATTGCGTGCGCCCGACATCATTGTGCGCAATGAAAAACGCATGCTGCAAGAAGCGGTGGATTCGCTGCTGGACAACGGCCGCCGCGGCAAGGCGATGACCGGTGCCAACAAGCGCCCGCTCAAATCACTGGCCGACATGATTAAAGGCAAAGGCGGCCGCTTCCGTCAAAACCTGCTGGGCAAACGGGTGGACTATTCCGGCCGTTCGGTGATCACCGTCGGTCCCTACCTGCGTCTGCACCAGTGCGGCCTGCCGAAAAAAATGGCGCTGGAACTGTTCAAGCCTTTCATTTTCCACAAGCTGGAAGTGCAAGGCCTGGCTTCGACCGTGAAAGCGGCGAAAAAACTGGTCGAGCAGGAAGTACCGGAAGTGTGGGACATTCTGGAAGAAGTGATCCGCGAACACCCGATTCTGCTCAACCGGGCGCCGACCCTGCACCGTTTGGGCATTCAGGCGTTTGAGCCGATCCTGATCGAAGGCAAGGCCATCCAGCTGCATCCCTTGGTGTGTGCCGCGTTCAACGCCGACTTCGACGGTGACCAAATGGCGGTTCACGTGCCCTTGAGCCTGGAAGCGCAAATGGAAGCCCGCACCCTGATGCTGGCATCCAACAACGTGCTGTCGCCGGCCAACGGCGAACCGATCATCGTGCCCTCGCAAGACATCGTATTGGGTCTTTACTACATGACCCGCGACAAAATCAATGCGCCGGGCGAAGGCAGCCTGTTTGCCGATGTGAAGGAAGTGCACCGTGCCTACCAGACCAAGCAGGTGGAACTGAGCACCAAAATCACCGTGCGGCTGCGCGAATGGGTGAAAAACGAGCAGGACGAGTTTGAATCGGTGGTCAACCGTTATGAAACCACGGTGGGCCGTGCGCTGCTGTCGGAAATTTTGCCCAAGGGACTGCCGTTTGAATACATCAACAAGGCACTGAAGAAAAAAGAAATCTCCAAGCTGATCAATGCTTCGTTCCGCCTGTGCGGCCTGCGTGACACGGTGATTTTTGCCGACCACCTGATGTACACCGGCTTTGCCTATTCCACCCGCGGCGGCATTTCGATTTGCGTGGACGACATGCAGGTGCCGGCGAAAAAGGCCGAACTGCTGGCCGAGGCGCAACACGAGGTCAAGGAAATCGAAGAGCAGTACCGTCAGGGTCTGGTGACCAATGGCGAGCGCTACAACAAAGTGGTCGACATTTGGGGCCGTACCGGCGACAAGATTGCCAAGGCGATGATGGACAACCTGTCCACCCAGAAAACGGTTGACCGCGACGGCAACGAAGTGGACCAGGAGTCATTCAACTCCATCTACATGATGGCTGACTCCGGCGCGCGGGGTTCGGCGGCACAGATCAAACAGCTCTCCGGCATGCGCGGCCTGATGGCCAAACCGGACGGCTCGATCATCGAAACGCCGATCACTTCCAACTTCCGCGAAGGCCTCACCGTACTGCAATACTTTATTTCCACCCACGGTGCGCGCAAAGGTTTGGCGGATACGGCGCTGAAAACCGCCAACTCCGGTTACCTGACCCGCCGTCTGGTGGACGTGACCCAGGATTTGGTGGTGATCGAAGACGATTGCGGCACCCACGACGGCTTTGTGATGAAGGCGGTGGTGCAGGGCGGCGACGTAATTGAGCCCCTGCGTGACCGGATTCTGGGCCGGGTGACGGCTGCCGACGTGGTGGACCCGTCCAGCGGCGCCACCCTGGTTGAGGCCGGCACCATGCTGAACGAAGCACTGGTTGACCTGATCGACAACTCGGGCATTGACGAAGTCAAGGTCCGCACCCCGATTACCTGCCAAACCCGTTACGGTCTGTGTGCCAAGTGTTACGGTCGCGACCTGGCGCGCGGCAAGCTGGTGAATGCCGGCGAATCGGTGGGGGTGATTGCCGCCCAGTCGATTGGCGAACCGGGTACCCAGCTGACGATGCGGACCTTCCACATCGGTGGTGCCGCTTCGCGTGCCGCTGCCGCCAGCCAGGTGGAAGCCAAGTCCGGCGGTACCGTGCGCTTCTCCAGCCAGATGCGCTATGTGGCCAACAACAAGGGCGAATTGGTGGTGATCGGCCGCTCTTCCGAAGTGGTGATTCACGACGACATCGGCCGCGAGCGCGAACGCCACAAAGTGCCTTACGGCGCCACCTTGCTGGTGCAGGACGGCGAAGTGGTCAAGGCCGGCCAAACCCTGGCGACCTGGGATCCGCATACCCGTCCGATGATTACCGAGCATGCCGGTCGTGTGAAATTCGAGAACATCGAAGAAGGCGTTACCGTGGCCAAACAGACCGATGATGTGACCGGTTTGTCCACTCTGGTGGTGATTGACGGCAAACGCCGTTCGGCCAGCCAGTCCAAATTGTTGCGCCCGATGGTCAAACTGTTGGACGACAACGGCGAAGAAGTGAAAATGCCGGGCAACGATGCGGCGGTGTCGATGGCCTTCCCGGTGGGTGCGGTGATCACCGTGCGCGAAGGGCAGGAAATCGGCAAAGGTGACGTGCTGGCGCGGATTCCGCAGGCTTCTACCAAAACCCGCGACATTACCGGTGGTCTGCCGCGCGTGGCCGAATTGTTTGAGGCGCGCACGCCGAAAGACGTCGGCATGCTGGCCGAGGTAACCGGTACCGTTTCGTTTGGCAAGGAAACCAAGGGCAAGCAGCGCCTGATCATCACCGATGTGGACGGCGTGGCCTACGAAACCCTGATTTCCAAGGAAAAACAGGTGCTGGTACACGACGGCCAGGTGGTCAACCGCGGTGAAACTATTGTCGATGGTGCGGTGGATCCGCACGACATCCTGCGCTTGCAAGGGGTGGAGGCGCTGACCCGCTACATCGTGCAGGAAGTGCAGGAGGTTTACCGCTTGCAAGGGGTGAAGATTTCCGACAAGCACATCGAAGTGATCATCCGCCAGATGCTGCGCCGGGTGAACATTGCCGAGCCGGGCGACACCCACTTCATTACCGGCGAACAGGTGGAGCGTGCCGATGTGATGGCCGCCAACGAGAAAATGGAAGCCGAAGGCAAACAGCCGGCGCGGTTTGACAATGTGTTGCTGGGCATTACCAAGGCATCGTTGTCCACCGACAGCTTCATCTCGGCGGCATCGTTCCAGGAAACCACCCGCGTGCTAACCGAAGCGGCGATCATGGGCAAACAGGACGATTTGCGCGGCCTGAAGGAAAACGTGATTGTCGGCCGTCTGATTCCGGCCGGCACCGGCTTGACCCACCACCGCAGCCGCCGCCAGCAATGGGCAGAGCAACAGGCTCCGCTGGCCGAAGGCGAAGCCGCGGAATAAGCCTGCCAAGGCTGCCTGAAACCCCGTTTCGGTTGCGAAACGGGGTTTTTGTTTGGTTGCGGGTGGCGGAGGATATGGTTTTGCCTGAAAACGGGGATTTTGCCAGAGTCTCCGGCTGTTTTTTCTGCCGGTTTGGCGCTAAAATCGCGGCTTTTAACCGGTATTTGCCATGCAACAACCTGCTGTTCCGTCTCAAAACCTGCTCGGCCGCATCGTGTTTGCCAGCCGCTGGCTGCAACTGCCCATTTACCTGGGACTGATTGTGGTACAGGCGATTTATGCCTATAAATTCATCAAATCTTTGTGGCACCTGGTGGTCAATCTGGGCGGCATGGATGAGAACACCATCATGCTCACCGTATTGAGCCTGATTGATGTGGTGATGATTGCCAACCTGTTGATCATGGTGCTGATCGGCGGTTACGAAACCTTTGTTTCGCGGCTGCGGGTGGAGGATCATCCCGACCAGCCGGAGTGGTTGAGCCATGTCAATGCCTCGGTGCTCAAGGTGAAATTGTCGATGGCCATCATCAGCATTTCGTCCATCCATTTGCTGCAAACCTTCATCAATGCCGCCAACCTGCCGGAAAAACAGATGATGTGGCAATTGCTGCTGCATTTGGGTTTTCTGGTGTCGGCGCTGGCCATCGCGTACACCGACAAAATCCTGTACGGCACCACCCATCAGGCGCATTGAACTCCGCTCATGGGTCAAAACCGGCTGCGGCCGGTTTTTTGGTGCTTGGTCCGCTGCGGGGCCTTGCTGTTGTTTCGGGGTAAAGCGGTGTACAATGCCGCGTTTGCCGTACCCTCCGTACGGCGGGAGACCCCGGCCTCATTTTCTGATGATACGTCCCAGGTCTCGGTTTGTGGCGTACTGCCGGACATCGGCATGCAGGGATTGCATCCGCTGTGCCTGATGTCCATCGTGCAGGCGCTGTTTGACACAGCCCATACATTTGCTTCCCCGTTCCGCAAAGGTTTTCGCTGTCTGCCCTTCGGAATGAAAGGAAAGTAACCCCCTTATGGAACCACCCAGTTTATTGCCCCTGTTTCCGATGCCGGCACACACCGGCATCGGGCCTGCGGTTTCCCCGTTTAACTGCTGATTCCGGGCGGCGCCTGCCGTTGCCGGATGCAACGGAGCGAACATGAGCGCACCCACTCCCCCGACTGCCGGCGATCTGGAACGCCTGCGCATCGACATTGACCGCATTCACGAATTGGCCGAAAGCCTGTTGCCGGTCTATGCCCAGATTGAATTGGGCGAATCCCTGCCGCATCCCGAAGACAACCAGCGCCTGGTGGCGTTGATTGCCATTTTGCACGAGCTGCATCCGGCCGACATGGCCTCGGTGCTGGAGTCGCTGCCGTTGCAGGAACGGGTGCTGGTGTGGAAGCTGGCGGCTCCGGAAGAGGACGGCGAGGTGCTGCTGGAAGTGTCCGAGCCGGTGCGCGAAACCCTGATCGAAACCATGGGTACGGCCGAATTGCTGGCGGCGGTGGACGATCTGGATGCCGACGAGTTGGCCGAGCTGGCCCCGGATTTGCCGCACCAGGTGGTGTACGAGGCCTTGAGCACCCGTGATGAGGAAGAGCGGGCGCAGGTGGCGGCGGCGATGTCGTTTGACGACGACCAGGTGGGGGCGATCATGGACTTCGAGCTGGTCAGCATTCGTGCCGATGTCAGCTGCGAGGTGGTGCTGCGCTATTTGCGCCGTTTTGACAGCCTGCCGGACCACACCGACAAAATCTTTGTGGTGGATGATGACGACGTTTTGCAGGGGGTGCTGCCGATCCGCAAACTGCTGGTGGTCGATCCCGAGGCCCAGGTGGCTGATGTGATGGTGGCCGACGTGGTGGTGTTCCGTCCGGAAGACGACGTGGAGGAGGCGGCGCAGGCGTTCGAGCGCTATGACCTGGTGACCGCACCGGTGGTGGACAATCACCGCAAGCTGATCGGCCGCATTACCGTGGACGAAATGGTGGACGTGATCCGCGAAGAGAGCGAAGCCGACATGTTGAACATGGCCGGTTTGCAGGAAGAGGAAGACCTGTTTGCACCGGTGATGGATTCGGTGAAAAACCGCTGGGTGTGGCTGGCGGTCAATTTGTGTACCGCTTTTGTGGCCAGCCGCGTGATCGGCGCGTTTGAGGGCAGCATCGAAAAAATCGTGGCCCTGGCCGCGCTGATGCCGATTGTGGCCGGCATCGGCGGCAATTCCGGCAACCAGACCATTACCATGATTGTGCGGGCGATGGCCATGGGCCAGCTCACCGGTAATCAGGCCATGCATTTGTTGCGCAAGGAAACCGGGGTGGCGCTGGTCAACGGTGTGATTTGGGGCACGGTGATGGGGGTGGTGGCCTGGCTGCTGTATGACAGCGTGGGCATCGGCGCGGTGATGGTGGCGGCGGTGACGCTCAATTTGCTGCTGGCCGCCACGGTGGGAGTGCTGATTCCGGTGGTGATGGAAAAGCTCGGCCGTGACCCGGCGCTGGGCAGCAGTGTGTTGATTACCGCGGTCACCGATTCCGGCGGTTTTCTGATTTTCCTGGGTTTGGCCACCGTGTTTTTGCTGTAACCGGTACAGGCTGCTGCCACGGTTTTCAGGCAGCCTGCGAGGCAATCAGCGCCTGCAAAAAACGGTCGCAGCGGGCCAGTTGTGCCAATTCGATGTATTCGTCGGCGCGGTGCGCCTGCTCAATGCTGCCGGGGCCGCAAATCACCGTGTGCATGCCGGCCAGCTGGAACTGGCCGCCTTCGGTGGCATAAGCCACTTTGTGGCGGGCCGGCTCGTCCACCAGTTGCGCGATCAGCTGGTGCAGCAGCTCATTGTCGGCCTGGCCGAGCGCCGGCACGTTTTCGCGCTGCACCATTTCAATCCGGCATTCCGGGTCCACCGCCTGCATTTGCGGTTCCAGTACTTCACTAATGTAGCGGCGAATGGGAACGGCCACGTCTTCCGGCTGCATGTGCGGCAGATTGCGGTAGTCGAATTCGAATTCGCACAGATTGGGAATGATGTTGACCGCGCTGCCGCCGCGAATCAAGCCGGTGGAAAGGGTGGAAAACGGCACGTCAAAGGCGTGGTCCAAATCCTGGCGCTGTTGCAGCTCGGCTGCCAGCTGGTTGATGTACACAATCAGCCGTGCCGCATATTCGATGGCGTTGACGCCTTGCGGGGTGAGTGAAGAATGTGCACTCTTGCCGTGTACCCGGCAGCAGAAGGTGTGGATACCTTTGTGGGCCACCACCATGCGCATGGCGGTGGGCTCGCCGACAATGCAGTGCTGCGGCCGGATACCGCGTTCTGCCAGCTCGGCCAGCATCACCGGCGCGCCCAGGCAGCCGATTTCCTCATCGTAAGACAGGGCCAGGTGCAAGGGCCGGGCCAGCGGACGGGCCAGCATGTGCGGTACGGCGGCCAGGGCCGCGGCGATAAAACCTTTCATGTCGCAACTGCCGCGACCATAAAGCCGCCCGTCGCGCACTTCGGCGACAAACGGATCGGAGCGCCAGTGTTGGCCGTCCACCGGCACCACGTCGGTGTGGCCGGACAACACGATGCCGCCGTCGCAACTGCCGTCGGCCGCCGGAATGCTGACAAACAGATTGGCTTTGCGGCCGGATGCATCGTGGCTCAGCCACGGTGCCAGGCCGCAACCGTGCAAATAATCGGCCACCGCCCCAATCAGGGCCAAATTGCTGTTGCGGCTGGTGGTGTCAAAACCGATCAGGGTCTTCAGCCAGTCAACGGTGTCCATGCCGTGCTCCTTGAAATCACAGGTCTGCACCATAACATAAGCAGCAAATTATTTCACGGCGGAGGCGGGCTGGTGGTCGGGCTTGCCGGTCACCAGCCGGCGGCTGGATGAGGGAAAAGGACATGACACACACGTTTTTTCTGGCAGGTCACGAATACATTGCATTGTGCGACCTGCTCAAACACAGCGGTGTGGCCGACAGCGGCGGCCAGGCCAAAGCCTGGATTGCGGCCGGTGCCGTGCGCCGCAACGGGGTGGTGGAAACCCGCAAAACCGCCAAAATCCGGGCCGGCGAACAGATTGTGTTTCAGGATGTGCAGATCGAAGTGCGCGCCGGAGCCGCCGATGACTGAGCCGGATGCCAACCGAGGGCTGCCCGAGCCGGTGCCGCCGGAAGACTGGGAATGCTGCGGCAGCGAATGCGGTGATGCCTGCGTGTGGCAGATTTATTACCGCGACAAAGCGGCCTGGGATGCGCAACAGCAATCGCAGGCCGGACAGGATCAGACATGAGCATTGATTTGCACTGCCATTCCACCGTGTCCGATGGCGCCCTCAGTCCGGCTGAGGTGGTGGCGCAGGCACAGGCCAACGGTTGCACCATGCTGGCCCTGACCGACCACGATCACACCGGCGGCTTGGCCGAGGCGCGTGCTGAAGCCCGGCGGGTGGGCATCACCCTGGTCAGCGGGGTTGAAATTTCGGTGACCTGGCGGCAGCGCACCCTCCACATTGTCGGCCTCGATTTTGACGACACCAACTCCACTTTGCAGCAATTGCTGGTACGGGTGCGGCAAGGCCGGCGCGAGCGCTTGCAGGCGATGGCCGAACGCCTGGCGAAAAAAGGCATTGTCGGGGCCTATGCCGGCGCACTGGCACGGGCCGCCAACCCGGAAATGGTCAGCCGAACCCATTTGGCGCAGTTTCTGGTGGAAACGGGGCATGTGCGCAATAAGGCACAGGCATTCGCCAAATATCTGGGGGACGGCAAACCGGCCAGTGTGCCGCACCGCTGGGCAGATTTGGACGAGGCGGTGGCGGCCATTGTGGCCGCCGGCGGGCTGGCGGTGGTGGCACATCCGATGCGCTATGGTTTTTCCGCTACCGCCAAACGCCAATTGTTTGACGAATTCAAGGCGCTGGGCGGTGCCGCCATCGAAGTGCACAGCGGTGGCATGAACGGCAACGACTGCCACAATTATGCCTTGCTGGCCGAGCGTCACGGCTTGCTGGCCAGTTGCGGCAGCGATTTTCACCGTGATGGCGATTACGGTGCCGGTGTGCTCGGTGTCTGTCCGCCCTTGCCGGAAATCTGCCGGCCGGTGTGGCATGCGTTTCGGGCTGCCTGAAACCGCGATGACAGGCTGGCACGACAAATGCTTGGCCTTGCGTGCAGGTGGCACCGGCATGGCCGGAGTACCGCCGTTTTTTTGATTGGAGGAACCAGAACATGCAACAATTCAGCATCAGCAACCACACCCGCAATCAGATCCGCTGCTATCTGGATGAAAAACAGGTTGATTTGGCCACGGCGATGGACGACGAGGCCATGAGCCGTGACTTGGCGGCCTTGCTGCATCAGGGCTTGCCGGCCATGGTGCGCAAATTTTATGCCCAGGCAAAAATGGAGACGCTGTTTGTGGAGAAAAAAGACATGATCCGCAACGCGATTGCCAAACGCCTGGCCGATAGCGGCCAGTGATGGCCGGCGGCACGGCGGCCGTCTGCCCGCCGAACCCCTAAAGAGAACCATATGGCCCAATTTTTTGCCATTCATCCCGACAATCCGCAAGAGCGGCTGCTCAAGCAGGCAGCCGACATTGTGCGCCAGGGCGGGGTGATTGCCTATCCCACCGACTCCTGTTACGCCTTGGGCTGCCATTTGGGCGACAAGGCGGCGATGGAGCGAATCCTGGCCATCCGCCAGATTGACCAGAAACACCACCTAACACTGATGTGCCACAATCTGAGCGAGCTGGGCAGCTATGCTCGGGTGGACAACAGTCAGTTCCGTTTGCTCAAGGCCGCGACACCGGGCAGCTATACCTTTATCTTGCAGGCGAGCAAGGAAGTGCCGGCCCGCACCCTGCATCCCAAGCGCAAAACCATAGGTCTGCGGGTGCCGGATAATGAGATTGCGCTCGGCCTGTTGGCACAATTGGGCGAACCACTGCTCAGCTGCACTCTGATGCTGCCTGAAGACGACGAGCCGCTGACCGACCCCTATGAAATCCGCGACCGGCTGGAGCACAGCGTGGATCTGGTGATTGACGGCGGCTGGTGCGGTACCGAGCCGACCACCGTCATCGACATGACCGACGGTATTGAGTTGGTGCGTCAGGGACGTGGCGATGCGGCCCTGTTCGGTTTGTGAGGCAGCAGCCCCGGAGTGCATCCGGTGCGGATGTGGTTGAGCGTCCGCCGTGTGCAGGCCGCAACCGTGGCGGGCAAACGGGACACTTGCGGGCACACCGCGCCGTTTTGATTTTGTTTGGCTTGATAAAGGATGTTCATGTTTCAAGAGTTTAATCCGGCCGAATTTATGTTGGCCATCCTGCCGGTATTGCTGGCCATCACCGTGCACGAGGCGGCCCACGGCTATGCCGCCCGCCACTATGGCGACCGCACCGCGGAGATGCTGGGGCGGTTGACCCTCAATCCACTCAAACACATCGATCCGGTGGGCACGGTGCTGGTGCCGGCATTGATGTTTCTGTTTACCCCGTTTTTGTTTGGCTGGGCCAAGCCGGTGCCGGTCAATACCCGCAACTTCCGCAATATGCGCATCGGCATGCGCATGGTGGCGATTGCCGGGCCGCTGTCGAATCTGGTGATGGCATTTGGCTGGGCCTTGGGCATGGCATTGTCGGTTTGGGTACCGGAGAGTTTTCAGGAAGCGCTCTACCGCATGAGCCTGTACGGCATCAGCATCAATACCGTGCTGTTTGTGCTCAATATGTTGCCGATTTTGCCGCTGGACGGCGGCCGCTTTGTCGATACGTTCCTGCCGGTGCGCGCATCGATGCAATTCCAGAAAATAGAACCTTATGGCATGTTGATCATTGTTTTTCTGCTGGTCAGCGGCTTGTTGAGCCAAATCATGCAGCCTTTTGTGCAGGGCATTTTGCGGCTGGTGGGCAGTTTTGTGCAGTTGTTGATGTAGGTATGCGGATGATGTAGCAAAGGCTGCCTGAAACCGGTTTCAGGCAGCCTTTGCTTTGGGATGATGCTTGCGGCAATCAGCCGATGCGGCGCGCCAGTGCTTCGGCTTTGCCGACATAGAGCGCCGGGCTCAGGGCCAGCAGTTTGGCTTTGGCTTCGGCCGGAATGGCCAGCTGTTCGATGAACAGTTTCAGGGTTTCCGGGGTGATGCCGCCTTTGCCGCGGGTCAGTTCCTTCAGCTGCTCATAGGGATTGGCGATGGCGTAACGGCGCATCACGGTTTGGATCGGCTCGGCCAGCAATTCCCAGGTGGCATCCAGATCCGCCGCCAGTGCCGTCGGATTGGCCTCCAGTTTGCCCAGACCGCGCAGGTGGGCGCCAAATCCAAGCACGCTGTAGCCAATTGCCACCCCCATGTTGCGCAACACAGTGCTGTCGGTCAGGTCGCGCTGCCAGCGGGACAGCGGCAGTTTTTCCGCCAGAAATCCCAGTACTGCATTGGCCATACCGAGGTTGCCTTCCGAGTTTTCAAAGTCAATCGGGTTGACCTTGTGCGGCATGGTGGAAGAACCGACTTCGCCGGCTTTGACTTTCTGTTTGAAATAGCCGAGCGAAATATACCCCCACACATCGCGGTTAAAGTCGATGAGAATGGTGTTGATGCGGGACAGGATTTGGAAAAATTCGGCCATGTAGTCGTGCGGCTCGATCTGGATGGTGTAGGGGTTGAACGTCAGCCCGAGGTCCAGTTCGACAAAATAGCGGGCATGCGCCTCCCAGTCGACATCGGGATAGGCCACCATGTGGGCGTTGTAATTGCCGACCGCGCCGTTGATCTTGCCCAGAAATTCCTGCTTGTCCAACTGGGCAATCTGGCGCTTGAGCCGGGCGAGCACATTGGCGATTTCCTTGCCCAGGGTGGTGGGGGTGGCCGGCTGGCCGTGGGTACGGCTCATCATCGGCAAAGCGGCATGTTGGTGCGCCAGTGTGCGCAAGGCCTGGCAGATTTCCGCCAGCTTCGGACTCAACACCTGGTCGCGGGCCTGTTTGAGCATCAGTGCGTGCGACAGGTTGTTGATGTCTTCGCTGGTGCAGGCAAAGTGGATGAATTCGCTGGCCGCCAGCACTTCCGGCACGCCGGAGAACCGTTCTTTCAGCCAGTATTCGATGGCTTTGACATCGTGGTTGGTGGTGGCTTCAATCGCTTTGACCGCTTCGGCGTCGTCCAGTGAAAATTCGGCCACCACCCGGTCGATTTCGGCCAGGGTAAAGTCGCTGAAGGGCGGTACTTCGCGGACATTCGGTTCGGCGGCCAGCGACTTGAGCCAGCCCAGCTCCACCTGTACCCGCGCCTTCATCAGGCCGTATTCGGAAAAAATCGGACGCAGGCTGTCGGCGGCGGCGGCATAACGGCCGTCCAGCGGCGACAGGGCAAACAAGGGGTTGATCATGATCGTCTCTTTACATATGAAAAGCGGGCCGTCCGACACTGCCAGGCTGCCTGAAACCGGAACGGCGTGTTCAGGCAGCCTGGCGGGTCAGACGCCCTGTTTCAAACTGGCTTCGATAAAGCCGTCCAGATCGCCGTCCAGCACGGCCTTGGTGTTGCCGACTTCGTAGCCGGTGCGCAAATCCTTGATGCGCGAGGAGTCAAGCACATACGAGCGGATCTGGTGACCCCAGCCGACTTCGGACTTGCCGTCTTCCAGTGCCTGCTTCTCTTCATTGCGCTTGCGCATCTCCAGCTCGAACAGCTTGGCACGCAACATGTCCATCACAATGCGGCGGTTTTCGTGCTGGGAGCGGCTGCTTTGCGATTGCACCACGATGCCGGTTGGCAGGTGGGTGATGCGCACGGCCGAATCGGTTTTGTTGATGTGCTGGCCGCCGGCGCCGCTGGCACGGTAGGTGTCGGTGCGCAGGTCGGCCGGATTGATGTCGATTTCAAAGCTGTCGTCCACTTCGGGGTACACGAACACCGAGGCAAACGAGGTGTGGCGTTTGTTGTTGGCATCAAACGGCGAATAGCGGACCAGGCGGTGAATGCCGGTTTCGGTGCGCAACAGGCCATATGCGTATTCGCCTTCCAGACGGATACTGGCACGGTTGACGCCGGCAATTTCGCCATCGTCCTGCTCCAGAATTTCGACCTTGAAACCCTTACGCTCGGCATAACGCAGATACATGCGCAACAACATGCCGGCCCAGTCTTCGGCTTCGGTGCCGCCGGCTCCGGCGGTGATGTCGATAAAGCAGTTGTTCACATCGGCCGGCTGGTTGAACATGCGCTTGAATTCCAGCTCGGCCATTTGGGTTTCCAGTGCCGCCACATCGGCCTGGATGGCGGCCAAACTGGCCTCGTCGCCTTCTTCCACCGCCATTTCGATCAACAGGCGGTTGTCCTCAATGCCGTTGGCGATGGTGTCCAGCGTCAGCACGATGCCTTCCAGCACCTTGCGCTCTTTACCGATTTCCTGCGCCTTTTTCGGGTCATTCCACAGGTCGGGATCTTCCGACAGGCCGATCACTTCTTCCAGACGGTCTTTTTTACCGTCGTAGTCAAAGATACCCCCGAATGTCGGTGCTGCGCTGCAGCAAGTCATCGAGGGTGTTGTTCAGCAGATTGATTTTTTCGGCTTCCATAATGCTTTCTTTTCATAAAGGGGAGGGCACAATCGGCGCGTATTATAGCCAATGTCCCTGCCGGTTGATACCGGGTCGCGGCCGTCACGGCGCGGTGGGCACCGCCGGGTCAGCGATAGCGGGCCAACACCGCCCGGATTTGCGGCAATGCGGCACGGGCCGCATCTTCACCCAGCCGGATGGCTTGTGCTTTTTCGTCAAAACCGCCAACAGCACCGAGCTGTTGTACTTGCGGCTTGATCACCACATCGGCCTTAGCCAACTCGCTGTTGAGGGCCGAGGCGCTCATGATGTTGAGACTTTGGTCCAGATAGGCCAGAAAGCCGGCACTGTTGTCAAGCCGGGCCGGCTTGGCCGAAATGTCGACCGCAATCACCACATTGGCCCCCATGTTGCGTGCCGCACTCACCGGCACCGGTGCCACCAGGCCGCCATCGACATAGCGCTTGCCGCTGATGATGGTGGGCTGGAACACATTGGGAATGCTCACCGAGGCCCGAACGGCCTGGCCGGCATTGCCGTGGTTGAACACCGCCATGCGGCCGTTGCCAAATTCGGTGGCTACTGCGCCGAATTTTTTCGGAAATTGCTGGATCGGGCGGTTGCGTACTTTCTGGTTGATGTAGTTTTGCAGTTTTTCGCCCTTGATGAAGCCGCTGGTGGAGAGGGTGAGATCCACCACATCGGCTTTTTGCAGGATTTCGGCCTCCAGCTCCAGCCGGTCGGGACTCATACCCGAAGCGTACAGGCTGCCGACCACCGCCCCGGCGCTGGTGCCGGTCACGATGTGGACCGGAATATTGTTTTGCTGCAATACTTTGAGTACGCCGATGTGGGCGAAACCCTTGGAAGCGCCGCCGCCCAGCGCCAGTGCCACCACGGCCCGCGGTTTGGCAGGCGGCGCCTGGGTGGTGGCCGGTTTGTCGCCCCAGCCCAAATGGCTGCAACCGGCCAGCAGCAGGGTGCCGGCGGCGGCCAGCAGATGGCGGCGGGAGAGCATCGGTTTCATGGTGTCGGTCTCCTGTGCGGATAAAAATGTACCGGTGCGGTGTTTTCAGGCAGCCTCGGTTTTTTCAGGGCGTGGCCGTACACCAGTTCCAGTTCCAGCGTGCGCAGCACGCCCTGTTGCCAGCCCTCTGCCAGTGCGGCTTCGGCCGCGGCCGTATCGTCCGGTTGCAGGTATTGCCACAGGCCGCTGCGCATCACATCTTGCAGCAGCCCTTGCGGGCTGGCGTAGTGCAGGCTGATTTTTTCCATGTCCATCACCGGGTCATAAAAACCGTGGTGATAAAGCATGTCGCCCAGATCGTGCATATCCGGCGGTGCGGCCGCGGCGGTGCGGATGCCGCACTGCTGCCAGTAGGCGCACAGGCTGCGGGCGGTGTCGGGGCCGAAATGGGTCAAAAACAGCAAGCCGTCCGGCTTGAGTGCGCCGGCCCAGTTTTCCAGCACGGCCACCGGGTCCGGCTGCACAATCAGGCTCAAATTGGCCCACAGCATGTCGGCGGCCGCATCTTCGGGCAGCCGGTGCTGCGGATATTGGGGCAGTTTGGGGCGGCGCAGCCGCTGCCACAGGCTCTGGCGTTGCCGACGGGCATGTGCCGCTGCCGCCAGATAGTCGCGGCGGGCATCGTATTCGCTCAATTG
>JBHAET010000078.1:0-5598 GCA_041855705.1 Neisseriaceae bacterium | reverse complement strand
CGCACCGCCGGCAGGGCGGCCACCGCCGAGGCGCCCATGCCCATCTCCTCGGCCCGGATGGCATCACCCACCGCCGCACCGGCCAGCCACACTTCGCCATCGGCAAAGCGGACCGGCAAATCCTGGGCCAAACGCGCGAGGGCCGCCTCGTCATCCCAGGCCACGCCCTGCCGTTGGGCATGGAGGGCGGTCAAACGATACAGCGCGCCGGAGTCGAGATAAGCCCAGCCCAAAGCGGCCGCCACACGGGCGGCCACGGTCCCCTTGCCCGAGGCGCTGGGGCCGTCGATGGCAATCACGGGTTGTTTCATACCGATTACCTTCTGGTTTTTAAACAATCAAATCCAAATGACACGGGCGGACGTCGCCCGGCAGCCTCACTGCCGCAAAGGCAGACGGCGGGCCTCTGCAACCAGCTCCGCATTGTCCGGACGGATGCTGAACTCGTTATTCAAATCCACCACCGGCAACAAATAGCGGCTGGTTTTCAGGCCGTGGGAGCGCATGCGCTGGTGCAGCACATCGGCCACCGCCGCATTGTCCACCTGCCGGTATTGATGGGGGATACCGGCCTGGGTTAAGGCTTGCAGGGTCTGCTGGGTGTAGCCGCAACGGTCGCGGCCATAAACCACCAGATAGGGTGTTTCCTGCAACGGCGGCACTTGCGAGCGCTGCCACCAGCCCCAGCCTTGCCACAATCCCAGTCCCAAGACCAACAGCAACAACAGCTTTTTCATGCATCGCTCCCCATCATGCAATCTGCCCATCCCGGGCACAGACACCCGCCCTTCTTCGCTCCGGTTCGGGACAGGCCCGGCCAAATCGGCCGGATGCGATCGATGTGCCGCACAACGCAGCACCGCGCCACCGAACAAGCTGCGGCCCCGTTCCCAGCGCGCCATTATGGCACAACTTGCCCCGGCCGTCCGTTTCAGGCAGCCTGCCACACAGCCGCCAAGCGTGTATGAAGAAACAGGCACATTGGCTATAATCACGCCTTGGCCCATTTTCCCGACCTGCCCCATGACCGACTGTATCCGCCTGCCTGCCGCCCGCCTGCGTCCCAGCACGGTTGCCCTGCCCGGCTCCAAAAGCATCAGCAACCGCATCCTGCTGCTGGCCGCCTTGGCCGACAACGCTTGCCAGATTCATTCCCTGCTGCATTCTGACGATACCGACCGCATGCGTGATGCGCTGCGGCAACTGGGCGTCGTTCTGGCGCCACAGGCCGACGGTTCACTGCGGGTCAGCGGCGGCAAAGGCGCATTTGCCCGCCGGCAGGCCGATCTGTTTCTGGGCAATGCCGGCACCGCATTCCGCCCGCTGACCGCCGCCTTAGCGGTGCTGGGCGGTGATTACCGCCTGCACGGAGTGGCACGCATGCATGAGCGGCCAATCGGTGACTTGGTCGATGCCTTGCGCCAATGCGGCGCCACCATCGATTATCTGGGCGAATCGGGTTATCCGCCGCTGCACATTGGCCAGCGGCAGGACAATGGCTGCCGCCGCATCCGGGTAAAGGGTGATGTTTCCAGCCAGTTTCTCACTGCCTTGCTGATGGCGCTGCCGCTCACCGGAGACGCCTACGAAATCGAAGTGGTGGGCGAGCTGATTTCCAAACCGTACATCGACATTACCCTCAAGCTGATGGCACGCTTTGGCGTCACGGTGGAAAACCACGCTCATGCACGGTTCAGGCTGCCTGAAAACGCCTGCTACCATGCGCCGGCCAGCGTATACGTGGAAGGTGATGCCTCCAGCGCCTCGTATTTTCTGGCCGCCGGCCTGATTGACGGCACCCCGGTGCGGGTGGAGGGCATTGGCCGCCACAGCATTCAGGGCGATGTGGCCTTTGCCGACGAATTGGCGCGCATCGGCGCCACGGTGGTGATGGGCGACGACTTCATCGAAGTGTCGCGTGCGGCCGGCCAGGCGGTGCAAGCGTTTGACCTGGATGCCAACCACATTCCCGATGCGGCGATGACCCTGGCGGTGGTGGCGCTGGCCAGCGGTGCGCCCTGCCGTCTGCGCAATATTGCCAGCTGGCGGGTCAAGGAAACCGACCGCATTGCCGCCATGGCCACCGAATTGCGCAAACTGGGCGCCGAAGTGACCGAAACTGCCGACAGCATCCGCATCGTGCCCCCGGCCCGCCTGAATCCCGAGGTGCGCATCGACACCTATGACGACCACCGCATGGCGATGTGTTTTTCACTGGTCAGCCTGATGGGCACACCGGTGGTGATCAACGACCCGCAGTGCGTCAACAAAACCTTTCCCGACTACTTCCGCGTGCTGGCCGGACTGTACCGCTGAACAAGGCGTGTGACTTATGCTGCAAACCGACAATCTTTCCGCCGCGCCGCCGCGCATCATCACCCCGCACACCGCCTCTGCCCAGGAAGAGGCGCTGGAGCGGGCGCTGCGCCCCAAGGCCCTGGCCGACTACATCGGCCAGGACAAGGCCAAGGAACAACTGGCGATTTTCATTCAGGCCGCACGCGGCCGCGGCGAAGCGCTGGACCACACCTTGCTGTTCGGCCCGCCCGGCCTGGGCAAAACCACACTGGCCCACATCATTGCCAAAGAACTGGGGGTCAACCTGCGCCAGACTTCCGGCCCGGTGCTGGAGCGCGCCGGCGATCTGGCCGCCCTGCTCACCAATCTGGAAGCACACGATGTGCTGTTCATCGATGAAATCCACCGCCTCAGCCCGGTGGTGGAGGAAATTCTCTACCCGGCGCTGGAAGACTACCAGCTCGACATCATGATTGGCGAAGGCCCGGCCGCACGCTCGGTGAAAATCGACCTGCCGCCCTTTACCCTGGTCGGTGCCACCACCCGCGCCGGCATGCTGACCAATCCCCTGCGCGACCGCTTCGGCATTGTGGCGCGGCTGGAGTTTTACCAGCACCGCGATTTGGCCACCATTGTCAGCCGCTCGGCACAATTGCTGCAGCTGGACATCGCTCCGGAAGGCGCCGCCGAAGTGGCGCGCCGCAGCCGCGGCACCCCGCGCATTGCCAACCGCCTGCTGCGCCGGGTGCGCGACTACGCCGAAGTCAAACACACCGGCCGCATTGACGCCGCCTGTGCCGATGCCGCCCTGCGGCTGCTGGATGTCGATCACCAGGGGCTGGACATGATGGACCGCAAATTTCTGGAAGCGCTGCTGCACAAATTCGGTGGCGGGCCGGTGGGACTGGACAATATTGCCGCCGCCATCGGCGAGGCGACCGACACCATTGAAGACGTGATCGAACCCTATCTGATCCAGCAGGGCTTTATCCAGCGTACCCCGCGCGGGCGCATGGCCACGGCTTTGAGCTACGCCCACTTCGGCCTGGACGCCCCGCAACCGTAGTGCAACCCACCCCCGGAACCATCCGCATGCTTTCCACCCTGCTGCGCCAGTGGCGCAAATACAGCGTCGGCCTCACCACCCACGCCTTGTTCAACCCCTACACCCCCTTGAGCTGGCAACGGCTGGCCAGCAACAGCCTTGGCCAATGGCCGCTGCTGCAAGCTAGCCAGGTGCACGAAGAATGGCTGCAACTGGCTGGCCGGCCGGTGTGCCGTTTCACCCCGCCGCAAACCCGATCCGATGCGGCGATGGTGTTTTTCCACGGTGGCGGTTTTACCGCCGGCTCCATCCACAGCCACCGGCCAATGTGCGCCCATCTGGCCCAGGCCTGCCAGGTAGCGGTGTACAGCGTCGATTACCGGCTGGCACCGGAACACCCCTATCCGGCCGCCCGCAACGACTGTCTGGCGGCCACCGATGCCCTGTTGGCCCGTTTAAACCTGCCGCCTGGGCGCTTGCTGGTGGCCGGCGACTCGGCCGGCGGCAACCTGGCGCTGAATGTGGCGCTGGATCTGTGCCGCCGCGACCAAACCCCGGCCGGCCTGTTGCTGCTGTCGCCATGGTGCGATCCTGCCGATACCCAGTTGCCGTGGCGCTTTGATCCGGTCATCAATCCGTTCTGGGGCATGGCCAGCGCCCGCGCCTACCGTGGCGACACCCCGCCCCAGGACCCCGGTCTGGCACCGCTGTATGCCGATCTGCACGGCCTGCCGCCGGTACTGTTGCAAGCCGGTCGTGAGGAAATTCTGCTGCCGCAGATCGAACGGCTGGCCCAGCGCCTGCACGCAGCCGGCGTGCCGCTCAGCTTCCAGGTTTACGACCGCCTGTGGCACAGCGGCCAGATGATGGCCAATTTCAGCCGCAGCGCCGCCGAAGCAGTGCGCCAATGCGGCATCTTTGCCGCCCAGCGGCTCACCGACACTCAGGCTGCCTGAAAACGGTTTTCAGGCAGCCTGCCCACCTCAATATCCGGAACCCGATACCATGCACACCGCCCCGCTTGCTCCCGCCATCTTCAAAGCCTACGACATCCGCGGCATCGTCGGCGACACACTGACCGAAGCGGCCGCCCGCCAGATTGGCCGGGCACTGGCCAGCCGCGCCGCCGCCGAGGGCCTCGGCATCATGGCGGTTGGCCGCGACGGCCGGCTGAGCGGCCCGGCACTGGTGGCCGCCCTGTGCGACGGCATCACCGCCGGCGGCATTGATGTGCTGGATGTCGGCATGGTGGCCACCCCGATGCTGTATTTTGCCGCCCTCCAATACTGCGGCGGCAGCGGCGTGATGGTGACCGGCAGCCACAATCCGCCGGATTACAACGGCTTCAAAATGATGCTTGGCGGCCAAACTCTGGCCGGCGACGACATCCAGGCATTGCGCCGGTGCATCGAACGGCAGGATTTCGTCCCCGGCGGCCGGCAAGGCGACATCACCCGGCGCGAGGTGGCGGCCGAGTACCGGCAGTACATCCGCAACCACATCCGCCTGGCCCGTCCGATGAAAATTGCCATCGATGCCGGCAACGGAGTGGCCGGCGCCTTTGCCGGCGACCTCTACCGGGCGTTGGGCTGTACCGTGACCGAACTGTTTTGCGAGGTGGACGGCCATTTTCCCAACCACCACCCCGATCCGGCCAAACCGGCCAATCTGCAGGATTTGATCCGTACCCTGCATACCGGCGATGCCGAGATCGGTCTGGCATTTGACGGTGACGGCGACCGTCTGGGCGTGGTCACCCGCGAGGGCAACATCATCTATCCCGACCGCCAGCTGATGCTGTTTGCCCAGGATGTGCTGACCCGCAACCCGGGGGCCACCGTGATTTTCGATGTCAAATCCACCCGCCTGCTCAGCCCGTGGATCGAGCAACACGGCGGCCGGCCGCTGATGGGCAAAACCGGCCACAGCTTTATGAAAGCGGCCATGAAGGCACACGGCGCCCTGCTGGCCGGCGAAATGAGCGGCCATGTGTTTTTTCAAGAACGCTGGTTCGGTTTCGATGACGGTCTGTATGCCGGTGCCCGCCTGCTGGAAATCCTGTCGGCCCATGCCGACCCCAGCGCCGTGCTCAATGCCCTGCCGCACAGCATGGCCACCCCGGAAATCAACCTGCCGCTGCCGGCCGGCTGCGACGGCCACGCCCTGATTGCCGAACTGGTGCCGCACGCCCGCTTTGACGATGCACGGCAAATCATCGACATTGACGGCTTGCGGGTGGAATTTGCCGACGGCTT
>JBHAET010000077.1:0-7413 GCA_041855705.1 Neisseriaceae bacterium | reverse complement strand
TTTCAGGCAGCCTGAAATTGCTGATGATCACATCCGGCTTGGCACGCCCCAGATAATGCTGGGCCACAAATGCCTCGCCATAGCTGGCCAACTGTTCGTCAATGCGGTGGCGGGTATCGGGGAAAAAACTTTTGTCACCAACATGCCGGCCGCCGCGAATGCTGACCCAGTGAATGCACACGGTCTCACCGGCTTCGGCCAGCGCCAGAATATCAATGTCGCGGGCAATCTGCTGTTTGCTGTCGATGTATTGCTGCGACTGCACCAAACCCAAGGCCTGAATCTGGTCGCGATACTTGGCCGCCGCTTCAAACTGCAAAGCTTCGGCCGCCTGCTGCATCTTGTGGTTGAGCGCCGCCGTCAACTCGTCGGTCTTGCCACCCAAAAACGCCACTGCGGCACCGACACTGTCCTGATAATCCGCCTCGCTGATGTGGCCGGCACAGGGGCCGGAACAGCGGCGGATCTGATACAGCAGGCAGGCGCGCTCACGGTGGGCAAACACGCTGTCCTCACAGGTGCGCAGACGGAATACCTTTTGCAAGACTTCCATACTGTCGCGCACCGCCTGGGCACTCGGATAGGGGCCGAAATACTGGTTGGTCTTGTTCAAACCGCCCCGGTAATAGGCCATTTGCGGGAAAGCATGGCCGGAGAGCATCAAATAGGGATAACTCTTGTCGTCGCGAAACAGGATATTGTATTTGGGCGCCAGCGCCTTGATCAGATTGTTTTCCAGAATCAGCGCCTCGGCCTCGGAACGGGTGACCGTGATGTCAATGCCGGCCACCTGTCGTACCATCAGTGCAATGCGCGGTGACAAATCGTTTTTCTGGAAATAACTGCTCACCCGCCGTTTCAAATTGACCGCTTTGCCCACATACAGCACCTGTCCGGATGCATCCAGCATACGGTACACTCCGGGTAGATGGGGCAGGTTTTGCAAAAAGCGGGCCGCATCGAAAGCGGCCGGCGCACTGGCGTCATTCATGATGGCGTCCCAAAGTCATTCAGGCAGCCCAAAGGCTGCCTGAAACAATCATCCAATCGAATGAATGGTCGTGATTCAATTGCAGTATTGCTGAACATCGGCATCATAACGTGCCAACAGTTCGGCTCGGTTGGCCACCCGCGCACTTTCCGCTGCGGTGCGGTTCAGGCGTGCGCGCTGACAGTTGGCTTCCTTATTGCGCTTGTTTTCTTCATCAATCTTGCGGTTTTGTTCTTCCGTCTTGCGGTTTTGCTCGGCAATCTGCTGGTTCAAACGCTCCTGTTGATCTGCCAAGGAATCAGAAGCCGAAACCGCCCCGGCCATCGGTGCGGCCGGTGTTGGCGTGGTGACGGTTTGGGTGTTCACATTCAGCACATTGCTTTTTCCCGGCTGCAGGTTACGCGGCACATCGGAGTAGTTATTCACCCCTTTGCCATCGCGCCAATTGAACACTTCCTGCGCCTGTAACGATACCGGCAAGGCCAAGGCCAGCAGCAGTGCACCCATGGTTTTTGTCATCTTCATGTTTATCCCTTTGTCCCTGAACGGATGCCGGCCGACTCTGCCAGTGGCTCCGTGTTGGTTTATGTTGTTGCCATTGTTCACGGCCATTGTACGGTATTCATTTAAGAAAGAACAGTCTGGCGCATCCCCTTTTGCCCGAGTGACGCTTTTTTGCTATAATGCAGCGCCACATTTCCCCTTCAAGAAGCCTTGTTCATCATGCGAATAGTCGAAAAAGCCTACACCTTTGACGACGTCTTGCTGGTACCCGCCCATTCCCAAGTGCTGCCACGCGACGTCTCCCTCAAAACGCCCCTCACCCGCAACATCACCCTCAACCTGCCCCTTGTTTCCGCCGCCATGGACACCGTGACCGAAGCCAAACTGGCCATTTCCATGGCTCAGGAAGGCGGCATCGGCATCATTCACAAAAACATGAGCATTGAGCGCCAGGCGCGCGCGGTATCCAAAGTCAAACGCCATGAAAGCGGTGTGGTCAAAGACCCGGTAACCATCGCCCCCAACATGCTGGTGCGCGACCTGCTGGATACCAAGAAAAAACACAAGGTTTCCGGTCTGCCGGTGGTGGAAAACGGCAAAGTGGTGGGCCTGATCACCAACCGCGATCTGCGCTTCGAGCGCCGTCTGGAGCAGCCAATTGCCGACATCATGACCCCGCGCGAGCGGCTGGTGACGGTTTCCGAGCACACCGGCATTGACGAAGCCCGCGAGCTGATGCACCAGCACAAAATCGAACGCGTACTGGTGGTCAACGACGCATGGGAGCTCAAAGGCCTGATCACGGTGAAAGACATTCTCAAAACCACCGCTTTCCCGAATGCGAACAAAGACGCCGACGGCCGCCTGCGTGTCGGCGCAGCAGTGGGTGTGGGCAAGGACACCGACGAGCGGGTGGCGGCCTTGGTGGCGGCCGGCGTGGACGTGATTGTGGTGGATACCGCTCATGGCCACAGCCAAGGCGTGCTTGACCGTGTGCGCTGGGTCAAACAACATTATCCGCAGGTGGATGTGATTGGCGGCAATATTGCCACCGCCCAAGCCGCGCGCGACCTGGTGGCCGCCGGCGCCGATGGCGTGAAAGTGGGCATTGGGCCCGGCTCGATTTGTACCACCCGTATCGTGGCCGGGGTTGGCGTACCACAACTGACCGCCATTCACAATGTGGCCACTGCCTTGCACGGCACCGGCGTACCGCTGATTGCCGATGGCGGCATCCGCTTTTCCGGCGACCTGGCCAAAGCCCTGGCCGCCGGGGCCTCTTCCGTGATGCTCGGCGGCATGTTTGCCGGCACCGATGAAGCACCGGGCGAAATCGAACTCTACCAAGGCCGCTCCTACAAATCCTACCGTGGCATGGGTTCCTTGGGCGCCATGAGCCAAGGCTCTTCCGACCGCTATTTCCAAGACAACGAAGCCAATGCCGACAAATTCGTACCCGAAGGCATCGAAGGCCGGGTGCCCTACAAGGGTCCGATTGTGCAGATCATCCACCAGCTGGTGGGCGGCTTACGCTCCAGCATGGGTTATCTGGGCTGCCCCAGCATTGCCGACATGCATGCCAAGGCCGAATTTGTCGAGATCACCGCCGCCGGCATGAGCGAATCACATGTCCATGATGTGCAAATCACCAAGGAAGCGCCCAACTATCACGTGCGCTGAGCATCCTTGGTAACCCAAGCAAACAGGCTGCCTGAAACCCTTCAGGCAGCCTGTTTGATTTTTCGCGTCATGCATTAAGCATTGCGCTGCCGCACATCAAAACCGCGCAGCCACGCCGATCTGCCACTCGGTATGGTGCCGGTCGTTGCGGCCAAAGTCACGACCGACCTGGGCGTAGGCGCGCCAGCGGCTTTGCTCCGGTTGCCAAGCGACCCCCAGCTGGGTATTGAGCCAACTGCGGTCGGCCATTTGCGGACGCACGCCAAATTGGCTGCCACCCAAACTGGCCATCAGGACATCATCATTGCGCCGCCACTCCTTGACCCACCGGCTGCGTGCATACGGCTGCCAGCCGCCCCACCGGTAGGCCGCTTCGACACCCAGGCCGCTGCGCAGGCTGCGGTATTCCTGTTGGTCAAACTGCATTTGCGTGGCGCCGCCGCTTTGCTCGCGAAAGCCATCGATCTCGCCACGGCCTGCCAGCACATCGGCCAACATCGCCAGCCGAGCCCGTTCAAAATGCCAGTCGTAACCGCCAAATGCACCGGCATACAGGCTGTGACCGCTGGTCTCGCCATATTGGCTCACGCGTGCCTGTCCCAGTTGCAGATGGCGCCGGGTTTGGTAATCCTGATCATTGATCTGCAGCATGCCACCCAGCCACCAGTGTGGGGCATCATAACGCACACTGGCGGTCAAAGCGTTGCCGCGCAGATCCAGGCGGCTGCCGCCCGAGCGCGCATCTTGCAGCTGGCGACTGTAAACCAGCCCTAACTGCCAATGGTCGGTCAACTGTGCTTTGACACCGACATGTCCGTTGCGGCTGCCGTCGCTACCGGTTTCATGCCGGTAACTGGCCACCGCCTCCAGGGTACCGGCCGGCAAGCGCCGGCTGCGCTGCTGGTTGCTGTCCTGATGCACGAAATCCCAAGCCCTGGCACCGCTATCCATGCCCACCTGGCGCAAGCCGGCCATTTCCATCGGTGCGCGCAGACTGCCCAGCAGATAATCGGCCATCACCTTGTGCGCCAACGGCCCGGGATGAAAACCGTCTGCAAACAGCTTGGCATCGGCAACAGCGGCATCGGCCGGACGACACACCGTTTGCGCGACACTGCCGCTGCAGGCTGTACCGGTGGTGTTGTTCAAACCATAACGTGCCGGATCGGCCAACATATCGGCAAACAGGGCATCCGTATCCAAACGCACGATGTTGCCGCCCACTTGATTGATGGCCGCCGTGGTGCGGCTGTTGAGTTGTGTGGTGGCCGCGGTGGCCGAATCGGCAAAGGTTTGGTATTGCTGTTGCACACTGGCGGTCAATGCCGTCTGGCTGATGCCGGCCGCCGTCAGTGCCGCCCCCAGCGGACCGGCATACAGGGCGGCCACCGTATCGGCCAACACCTGGTTGCGGGTGGCATGAAAATCGGCCAGTGATTGCTGATGTGTGCTATCGAGCCGGGTAGCAGCTTGCGTGAATGCCGCAGCAAATGCGGCACTGGCCACATCACCCTGCCCCGGCGCGACCTTCTCGACCTGCGCGCCGAAGCCAGATGCCGCCGCATTGCCAAACTGGCGGAACAAGGTGGGGGTGTACACCACATTGGGGACGGTGGGCATCACCACGGTATCGACACCTGCCTGGCGCAAGGTTTGCCATTGCCGGGCACTGGCTTCGGCAGCAGCCTGGGTATCGGCCACCACCGAGGCGGCCGGCACCGGCGCCGTTTGGGCTCGGGTCAGAATGGCGGCCAAATCATTGCCGCCGCCCCACATAATGTGCAAAGCCCGTGATTGCACCCCGGCCGCCACATAGTTATCGACCTGCTGCTGCAAAGCCAGATTCGGCTGCACCGCAATCGCACGGCTGTTGCTGCCCACCACCACACCGCCGCTGTAGGCATAATTGCTGCCGCCCAGGCTGGAAGCGCCGAGTGTCCCGCCCAGTGCCGCTGCCACGTGCTCGTCGTACAAGGCATGTGCACTGCCATCCGGCCGCAGATAAGTCGCCTTCAGCTGCCAGCCCTGCTGACCGGTATCACTCAGGCTGTCGCCCATCACCACCACTGATTGTGCTGCCGCCCATGGCGCGGCCAGTGCCAGCATACCGGCCCAGCCACAGATTTTGGCTTTTTTCATGATTTCCCCTCTGTATCCCTGTATTGTTGGTGCCTGCCGCTCAATCGGCCGGCACCAACAATATCGCACATTGGCAAGTAATCAGCAATATTTTGTAAATGTCAGTAAAAAGGCTGCCTGAAATGTTTCAGGCAGCCTGGTGGGCAACAAATGATTCAGCAATGCATGGTGCAATGGGGCATCACACTCCCAAAAACCAGAATTTGGCCGCCCAAGCGAAAGCCACAATCCACACCATCACCGGCACTTCTTTGGCGCGGCCGCACAGCAGTTTGATCAGCGCATAGCTGATAAAGCCCATGGCAATGCCGTCGGCAATCGAATAGGTAAACGGCATGAAGGCGATGGTCAGAAAGGCCGGCGCCGCTTCGGTCATGTCTTCCCAGTCAATCTCCAGCGTGCTTTTGAGCATGTGAATGCCGATGTAGAGCAAGGCCGGTGCGGTGGCAAATGCGGGTACCGCTTTGGCCAGCGGCGAGAACCACAAACAGGCCAGCATCAGCACGCCCACGGTTACGGCGGTCAGGCCGGTGCGGCCGCCGGCGGCCACACCGGAAGCACTTTCCACATACGGCGTAATCGAAGACGTGCCCAGGGTGGCACCAGCCACAATGGCAGTGGAATCGGCAAACAGCGCCCGCTTCAGGCGCGGCAATTTGCCGTTTTCCAACAAGCCGGCGCGGTGCGACACGCCGACCAGGGTACCGGTGCTGTCAAACAAATCGACCAGAAAAAACACGAAAATCACCGCAATCATGCTGCCGTTGAACAGCTGCTGGAAATCCATCTGCATAAACGTGGACGCCACGTTGGGAATGGCCGACACCACACCGGTGAATTCGGTCAGTCCCATCACGGCGGCAATCGCGGTCACCAGCAAGATGCTGATGATGATGGCGCCTTTGATGCGAAAATAATCCAAGACCACGATCAGGAAAAAACCAAGCAAAGCCAGCAATACCGGCCAATTGGGCGACTTGGCACCGTTTTCGGCCAACACATACAAATCACCCATTTTCACCAGAGTGGCATCACTGGCCACCACCAAGCCGGCACTTTTGAGCGCAATCAGCGCCAAAAACAAGCCGATGCCGGCGGCAATCGCCATTTTCAAACTCATCGGCAGGGCGTTGACCAGCATTTCGCGGATTTTCAAAAAGCTGAACACAAAGAAGATGATGCCCGACACAAACACCGCCGCCAACGCTACCTGCCACGGTACGCCCATGCCCTGCACCACGGCAAAGGTGAAATAGGCGTTCAGGCCCATGCCCGGCGCCAGCGCAATCGGGTAGTTGGCAAATGCGCCCATGATGAAACAGCCGATGGCGGCGGAAATGCAGGTCGCCACAAATACCGCGCCGAAATCCATGCCGGTAATCGACAGGATGCCGGGATTGACGATGATGATGTAACACATGGTCAGGAAAGTGGTGACCCCGGCCATGATTTCGGTGCGCACATTGGTGCCGTGTTTGCTCAGTTGGAACAACCGTTCCAACAGGCTGGGATGGGCATGACTCATAAAATCTCTGATGATTTGAAATGAAAGAAAAATGCAACAACCGTTAACAGACAATCTGCTTAGGTTAAGAAAATTGAAGGCCGGAATTATACGCCGTTTTCGGTGCCGACTCCTGCCTTTTAGTGCCCTTTTGTCAAAAAGCAACATCAGCACAACGTGGTGCCAACACGCCAGCCGGGTATTCGGCACGGCCGGCATGTGCTTTTGGATACCGCAGCCGTACCGCTGCCTGCGCTGAACACAAATTTTACCGGCAGGCCGTGGCATCTGCCGCCAAATGCAATCTGAAACCTTGGCAGAACAACCGTCTGCGGCGCATTTTGCAGCATTGCCAATCCGACACCCTGCATCGGGTACTGCTCACTTGCTGAGCCTTGTGTACTATGCCTGCGCTTGCAACGTGGTCTACGCCTTGAACAGCATCCACCTATCCGGGTGTTTGGCACAGGTTTGCGATTGTGACGACACTATACTAGGGTCTGTTGACAATTAACGCAACGGCGGTGTTTTGGCTTGAATTGTCAAACCAAGCGCAACGTTTTTCGAAACAGCACCTCATAAGCACATTTCCACC
>JBHAET010000076.1:0-5234 GCA_041855705.1 Neisseriaceae bacterium | reverse complement strand
CTGTCACGACAAAGTACGCCGTTTCTGTGCCCAGCTCGATGCCCTGCCCGCCCATCTGGCGGCACATGGCTGCGATACAGCAGCACAGCAGGGAATCGCGCAGATTCGCCGCTATTTCAATCAGGCCGCCCCCCTGCACCATGCCGATGAAGAGGTAGACTTTTTTCCGCTGCTGCTGCGCCATTGCCCCGAAGCCGCGGCCGATGTGGCCCGCCTGCAGGCCGAGCATGAGCAACTGCATCAGACCTGGGCCAGGCTGGATGCCCATCTGGCCGCACTGGCCGCCGGCCACATCAATATGGCCGATGCCGCACTGATCGCCTCCTATCTGGCACAATACCGGCAACACATGGCCATCGAAGAGCCGTGGTTTGCCCTGGCCGTCCAACGGCTACCGGCCGCAGCATTGACCGCAGCCGGCCAGGCAATGGCGGCACGGCGCATGCCTGCGGCTTCAGGCAGCCCTGATTAAGCGTTCCACCAATTGCGGCACGCCGTCGCAGGCACGGGTCGCCAGCACTTCCACCCCGTCCAGGCCACTGGGCGGATTGGGATCCACCAGATAGCATTCGGCAGCATACGGTGCATATTGCAGCAAACCGGCCGCCGGATACACCTTGAGTGAAGTACCGACCACCAGCACTTTGTCTGCCTGCGACACCCAATCCATGGCGGTTTCGATCAAGGGCACCGGCTCGCCGAACCAGACGATGTGCGGCCGCAGCCGATGGCCATTGGGATCGGTATCGGCCAGCGTCTGGTCATGCAGCCAGTCGACCACATAATTCTCATCCACCGTGCTGCGCAGCTTGGTCAACTCGCCGTGCAAATGCAGCACCTCCCGGCTACCGGCACGTTCATGCAGATTGTCAACATTCTGGGTCACAATCCGCACCCGGTAATACCGGGCCAGGCGCACCAGCGCCAAATGGGCCGCATTCGGTTCGGCCTGATGCAGCTGGCGGCGGCGCTGGTTGTAAAAATCGAGCACCCGCTGCGGGTCGCGGGCAAAGGCTCCCGGTGTGGCCACATCTTCCACCCGATGCCCTTCCCACAAACCGTCGCTGTCGCGAAAGGTTTTCAAACCGCTGTCGGCACTGATGCCGGCACCGCTTAATACCACAATGGTCTGCATATTGCCGCTCCTGATTTTGTCCCATGATGAGGGAAGCGATTATACTGGCAGCCACCCGCAACGGCAGCAACCGCCATCGCTACTCCGGCCGGCCATCCGCAGCCGATCTCCAATATAGACTGTTTATTCTATTTATTCTGGACAAGCCCCCCGATTGGCGTACAATAGCGCCTTCCCGACTCCGCGCACGCCGCCAATCGACCGGTCCTGTTGTGTAAAAAACTGGACAATTTACCTGATTTTGAGTGAAAATAGCGGCAATTTACTGCAAAAGCCGCAAATATGAGCGCCCCCCTGCTGTTGCTCAACGGCCCCAACCTGAACCTGTTGGGCATCCGCGAGCCCCACATCTACGGCCACACCACGCTGGCCGACATTACCCGCCACTTGCAACAACTTGCCGATCAAGCCGGTTTTGGCCTGGATGCCCTGCAAAGCAATGCCGAGCATGTCCTGGTCGAACGGGTGCAGGCAGCCTTGAGTGACGACACCGCCTTCATCATCATCAATCCCGGCGCCTTCACCCATACCAGCGTGGCCCTGCGCGACGCACTGGCGGCGGCGGGCAAACCGTTTATCGAAGTACACATTTCCAATATTCATGCCCGCGAGCCGTTCCGCGCCCATTCCTATCTGTCCGATCTGGCGATGGGGGTTGTCTGCGGTTTGGGGGTTTATGGCTACGAAGCGGCGCTGACACGCGCCATCCGCCACCTACAAGCAGCGGCCTGAATCCGGCCACTGCGTTCTTTACGGGGATACACCATGGATTTACGCAAACTGAAAAAACTGATCGATCTGGTCGAAGAGTCCGGCATTGCCGAAATCGAAGTGACCGAAGGTGAAGAGAAAGTGCGCATTACCCGCACCGTGGCCGGCAACGCGCCGGTTTATGCTCCGGCACCGGTGGCACCTGTTGCAGTGCAGGCCGCGGCTGCCGCACCGGCCAACGTGGCCGCCGCCGAAGCCGCCCCGGCGGCCAAAGACCTGAGCCGCGCCCTGAAATCACCGATGGTTGGTACTTTCTACCGTGCCGCCAGCCCCAGCGCGCCGCCGTTTGTGGAAGTGGGCCAAAGCGTGAATGCCGGCGACACCTTGTGCATCATCGAAGCAATGAAGCTGATGAACGAAATCGAAGCCGACCGCAGCGGCGTGGTCAAGGAAATTCTGGTTGCCAACGGCCAGCCGGTCGAGTACGGCGAGCCGCTGTTCATTATCGAATAAGGGGTTCAGGCAGCCTGTGCCGCCATCCTGCTCCTGCCGCCGGGCCGGCGAACACAACGGCCGGCCGTTGCGGATGCAGTGAACGGCCGCGCTGCCCGACCTGCCACCCATGTGCCGCCGGCATACTGCCGGCGGCAGTCAGCCAGACCGGCTGAACCAACCCATGGAAAAGATTGCCATGCTGAAAAAAGTCTTGATCGCCAACCGTGGCGAAATCGCCCTGCGCGTACTGCGCGCCTGCCGCGAGCTGGGTATCGCCACTGTGGTGGTGCACTCCGAAGCCGACCGCGACGCGATTTACGTAAAACTGGCCGATGAGTCGGTGTGCATTGGCCCGGCACAGTCGGCACAAAGCTACCTCTACATTCCGGCCATCATTGCCGCCGCCGAAGTCACCGGTGCCGACGCCATTCACCCCGGTTACGGCTTTTTGGCCGAGAACGCCAATTTTGCCGAACAGGTGGAACAATCGGGCTTTGCCTTCATCGGCCCCAAAGCGGACACCATCCGCCTAATGGGTGACAAGGTTTCGGCCAAACACGCCATGATTGCCGCCGGCGTGCCCTGCGTGCCCGGCTCCGACGGTGCCCTGCCGGATGACAATGCCGAAATCGAAACCATTGCGCGCCAGGTCGGTTTTCCGGTCATCATCAAAGCTTCTGGCGGCGGCGGCGGCCGTGGCATGCGGGTGGTGGAAAAAGCCGAGGACCTGATCAAGGCGGTGGAGATGACCCGCGCCGAAGCCGGTGCCGCTTTCGGTAATCCGATGGTGTATATGGAACGCTACCTGCAAAAACCGCGTCATGTGGAAATCCAGGTACTGGCCGACGAGCACGGCAATGCCATCTATCTGGGCGAGCGCGACTGTTCGATGCAGCGGCGCCACCAGAAAATCATCGAAGAGGCGCCGGCACCGGGCATCACCGAGGCCGAGCGCAAAACCATTGGCGAGGCCTGCGTGGCTGCCTGCAAGCGCATCGGCTACCGCGGTGCCGGCACATTTGAGTTTCTGTACGAAAACGGCGAGTTTTTCTTCATCGAAATGAACACCCGCGTGCAGGTGGAACATCCGATTACCGAGCTGATCACCGGCGTGGACATTGTGCAGGAACAAATCCGGGTGGCCGCCGGCCTGCCCTTGTCGTACAAACAGAAAGACATCAAGCTCTCGGGCCATGCCTTTGAGTGCCGGATCAATGCCGAAGACCCCTACACCTTCATTCCCAGCCCCGGCCCGATCACCAGCTGCCACCTGCCCGGCGGCAACGGCATCCGGGTCGACAGCCACATCTATCAGGGTTACACCATTCCGCCCTATTACGACAGCCTGATCGGCAAGATCTGCACCCACGGCAAAACCCGGGCCGAGGCAATGGCCAAGATGCGAGTGGCACTGGCGGAAATGGCGGTCAACGGCATCAAGACCAACACCCCGCTGCACCGTGATTTGTTTGTAGACCCCGGCTTTATCGCCGGCGGTGTCAGCATCCATTATCTGGAACACTGGCTGCATCAGCGCAAAGACAGCGAGGCCTGACAATACGGGCAAAGCAAGGCTGCCTGAAACCGGTTAGCGGTTTTCAGGCAGCCTTTTTCCATCCCAACCATTCCGCCATGCTGGCCGGTCACATTACGGGCAAATGCAACCGACATCACCCAGAAAACAGCAAGCCGAGACCTGCCTCGCGGATAAAAAATACAGGTTCGATACCGGCCAAAACCATGTACCCAAACCACATCAGAATATGAAGCGGTGTGGGTGATGCAGCCGCGTATATCAATGGTAGCGAATCAATACAGGGTTTCCACTCATTCCACAGAGACCTTTGCAAAACCCCATCTACTGCACATTTGCAGCGTTGTGCGCTGCGCGCTCGCTTGGCCTTTCTTGATGTGATGCCTGCGCTCGCTGCGCGGCGACGCCTTGAACGACATCCACATCTGGATATTTTGCAAAGGTCTCAGGCTGAACTGCTTGCCGCCTTTTTCCGCATTCAGACAAGAAGACAGCCCGGCATGCGGCCCGAACCGCCTACTGCCCCAAAATACCCATCAGGGCAACACGGCCGAACAGCAGCAGCATACCGATGCCGGCCAACAGCATCACCGCCAGCACCACCACCATGGCGTAGCCCAGCAGCAGGCCGCCCAGCGCCATGCCGTTACCCTCGATGTCCGGGTTGTCGCGGATTTCCCGGCGTGCCATATGGCCGGTAATGATGGCAACGATGCTGCCGATGACCGGTATCACCGTCCAACCGAGCAGGCCGGAAATCAGGCTTATCACCGCCAATACGCTGGTGCTGCGCGTATTCATGCTGCCTCCTCAGCCAGCAAGGCGGCCACCACCGTTTCCATCTGCATAAAGCGCGAGCCTTTCACCAGCACATTCGCACCGGCGGGCAAGTCGTGTCGCAACACCTGCATCAACGGGTCTTTGTCGGTAAACCACAAGCCGTTGCCGCCAAAAGCCTCCGCCGCCGAGGCGCTGTAGTCGCCGACGAAATAAGCGGCTTCAATGCCCTGGTCACGGGCGTAAGCGCCCACTTCGGCGTGCATGGCGGCGGCTTCGGCCTTGCCCAGTTCGCCCATATCGCCCATCACGAACACGCGCGGGGCGGGCAGTTGCGCCAATACGTCCAGTGCGGCCTTCATGCTGTCGGGATTGGCGTTGTAGGTGTCATCAATCACGGTGCTGCCCTTGATGCCTGCCTTGACGTTCAAACGCCCTTTGATGTTGGCAAAACCCGCCAGACCGTCGGCGATTTCCGGCAAGCTTAAACCTGCGGTTTGTGCCAGCGCGGCGGCGGCCACGGCGTTATGCACATTGTGGCGGCCGGGCGCAGGCAGCCTTGCCGCCGCACGCTCGTTGCCG
>JBHAET010000075.1:0-3918 GCA_041855705.1 Neisseriaceae bacterium | reverse complement strand
CACGATGTGGGCAAGGCAATGACCCCGCCGGACATCCTGCCCGGACACCATGGCCATGATCTGGCCGGGGTGGCGGCGGTGCGATCGGTCAATGCCCGCTGGCGGGTGCCGCGTGCCTGCGCCGACTTGGCCGAACTGGCCTGCCGCTGGCACATCCAGATTCACAGCGTGGCCCAATTGCGGCCGGTCAGCGTGCTCAAACTGCTGCAACAAACCGATGCCCTGCGGCGGCCGCAACGTTTTGCCGCACTGCTGCAGGTCTGCCTGGCCGATGCCCGCGGCCGGCTGGGCCACGACACGCGTCCCTACCCGCAACAGGCGCACTGGCTAGCCTTGCAGGCCGCGGCCGCCGGCATCGATACCGCCGCCATTGCCGCCACCCGTCCGCCATCCGCCATCGCCCAGGCCATCCAACAGGCGCGCCTGGCCGCACTGACCCCGCTGCAACAGGCCTACCGCCGCCATGCGGCCGCCCTTCGCGAAGGACACGACCAATGAGCGATCATGCCGATGCCATTCACCGCCAACACCCCACCTGCCAGGCCGTGGCCCAGGAATTGCAGCAGCGCCGGCAGCAAATCATCGACGCCTACCGCCAGCGCCGGCAGCCGCAGGTTTTTTTCGAACGGCACGGGGCGGCACTGGATCACGCACTGAGCCGGCTGTGGCAGGAATGGTTTGCCGGCAGCGGCCTGTGCCTGCTGGCCACCGGCGGTTTCGGCCGCGGTGAAATGTACCCCTATTCGGATCTGGATTTGGCGATTGCTGCCGCCGGCGCGCTGGATGCGACACAACAGGAACAGGTGGCCGCCTTTGTCCAACTGCTGTGGGATTTGCAGCTGTCACCGGCGGCCAAGGTCGGCAGCATCGACGAATTGTGCCTCAGCGCGCGGGATGATCTGACCGGCGACACCGCTTTTCTGGAAGCCCGCTTTGTCTGCGGCGACCACCGGGTGGCCGACCGGCTGCTGCAGGCACTCAATCTGCAACGCGACACCGCCGGTTTCATCGAAGGCAAGCTGCTGGAACAACAACAGCGGCATGCCAAGTCGCAAGGTGCCGGCAGCTTGCTGGAAGCCAATGTCAAAACCGCACCCGGTGGCCTGCGCGATCTGCACACCATGTTGTGGCTGGCCAAGGCCCAAGGCCTGAGCCCGCGTTTTCATACTCTGGTGCAGCAACGCATTCTCACCCGCACCGAAGCCGGCCTGCTGATCAACAGCCACCGGCAACTGGCCAAAATTCGCATTGACCTGCATCTGGCCGCCGGCCGGGCGGAAGAGCGACTGATTTTCGACCTGCAAACCCAGGTGGCGGCAAACATGGGTTATGAGGACGATGCCAAGCACCGCAAGAGCGAAAAGCTGATGCACCGCTTTTACCGCGCCACCAAAACCGTCAAGCAGTTAAGCGGCATCTTGCTGCCGATGCTGCGCGGCCGCGTCTATTCGCGGCTGCCGCGGGTGGTGGTGGACATTGACGATGATTACTACCAGGTCGGCAACCTGCTGGCGGTCAAAGACAAAAAACTGTTTGCCGACAAACCGACCCACATTCTCAAAGCGATCCAGATTGCCCAGCAGCACAACGACATCACCGGCCTGGCGCCGCAAACCCTGCGCGCCTGGTGGGATGCCGGCCAAAAAATCCAGCCGGCGTTTTACCAGAATCCGGTCAACCGCGACCGCTTTGTCGGTTTTTTCAAACACGGCAGCGGCCTGACCCATTTGCTGCGCTTTCTCAACCTGTACGGTTTTCTCGGCCGCTATCTGCCGGCCTGGGGCAAAATCGTCGGCCTGCTGCAACATGACTTGTTCCACATCTATCCGGTGGATGACCACATCCTGATGGTGGTGCGCAATATGCGCCGGCTGGCGATGGATGCCCACAGCCACGAACTGCCGTTTGCCTCCGGCCTGATGCACTCGTTCGAACCCCAATATGTGCTGTATCTGGCCGCCCTGTTCCACGACATTGCCAAAGGCCGCGGCGGCGACCATTCCCTAGAAGGGGTGGCCGATGCCTGCCGCTTCGCCGCCGACCATTTCATGCCTCAGGCCGATGCCGAACTGCTGGCCTGGCTCGTGGAAAATCATTTGCTGATGTCGGGCACCGCACAAAAAGAAGACATTCAGGACCCGGAAGTGGTGGCGCGTTTCTGCCGCCGGGTGGGCAGCCGCGAACGGCTGACCGCGCTGTATTTGCTCACCGTGTCGGACATTCGCGGCACCAATCCCAAAATCTGGAACGGCTGGAAAGCCAGCCTGCTGGAAAACCTGTTCCATTCGGCCCTGCAGCACATCGAAGGCCGCCGCCATGACCGGGCGGTCATGGTCAGCAACCGCCAGCAGCGTGCCCTGAACGAACTGGCACAGCTCAACATTCAGGAAAAGCAACAACGCCGCCTGTGGCAGCTGCTGGGCCAGTCTTATTTTGTGCATCATGAAATGCAGGAAATCCTGTGGCATTTGCCACTGCTGGTGGGGCACGAAGAAACCGCCCAGGCTCACTGCCAGCTGCTGCCCGACAGCGATACCCTGCAAGTGATGGTCTACATGCCCAACCGGCCGCGCCTGTTTGCCGGTCTGTGTGCAATTTTCAGCAACCATGCGCTCAACATTCTCACCGCCCGTGCCTATGTCACCGAGCACAATTTTGTGCTTGACACCTTTATCGTGCAAATGCCGGAAGCTGCCCTGCCCCACGATTACCAGCGTATTCGCCAAGCGCTGCAACAGACGCTGGATGCCTTTGTGCACGGCAACCTCCAGCCGGAAATCGTGCAAGCCCCGCCGGCACGCAGCCGCCGCAGCCGCCACCTGCCGATTGCCCCGCGCATCACGCTTTTGGCCGAAGACAATCCCGGCTGGTATGTGCTGGAAATCATCACCGTCAACCGCAGCCACCTGCTGGCCAATATTGCCCATGTGCTGTCGGCATTTGACATCAGCATGCGCTACGCCAAAATCACCACCCTGGACGAACGGGTGGAAGACAGCTTTCTGATCCATGCCCCGCAGCTGGAAGACACCCGGCAGCAACTGGCACTGAAAAAAGCCCTGCTGGAACAGATCAGCCGCTGAGCAGGCAGCGGGACACCGGTTTCAGGCTGCCTGAAACGGCAATTGACCGTCACTTGTCGGACATCAAGCCGCCGCATCACATCCCGGTTTACAATCAGTCAATCTGCCACGAATGTGTCCGCCACCGCTTGCCGGCCGCGCCACATCCGTTCGGCAGCCAGCGGAGACCTTTGCAAAATATCCAGATGTGGATGAAGTTTAAGGCCTAGCCGCACAGCGAGTGCAGACATAACATATGGTTAGGCAAACGAGCGAGCAGCACACAACGCAGAAATTTGCCGAAAATGGGTATTTTGCAAAGGTCTCCAACGGGCAATCTGCTGTGTTGCCCACCACATCCACCCACCATCCATAAAGGCCCTACCATGGACATCATTCAAACCGATGTGGCGATTGTCGGCGCCGGCGGCGCCGGTTTGCGGGCGGCGATTGAAATCGCGCGCGCCGCACCCGACAAAACCGTTCACCTGATTTCCAAAGTTTATCCGATGCGCAGCCACACCGTGGCGGCGGAAGGCGGTTCGGCCGGCGTGGTGCGCGACGACGATTCGCTCGAAAACCACTTCAACGACACCGTTTCGGGCGGCGACTGGCTGTGCGAGCAGGATGTGGTGCAGTATTTTGTCGAGCACGCCACCGAAGAAATGATTCAGATGGAACACTGGGGCTGCCCGTGGTCGCGCCTGCCCGACGGGCGCGCCAATGTGCGCCGTTTCGGCGGCATGAAAATTCCGCGCACCTGGTTTGCCGCCGACAAAACCGGCTTCCATATGCTGCACACTTTGTTCCAAACCTCGATGCAGTATCCCAACATCAAACGCTTGGACGAACATTT
>JBHAET010000074.1:0-5549 GCA_041855705.1 Neisseriaceae bacterium | reverse complement strand
GTTCATTACCGCACCCATGCCGGTGGTAACGCCGCAGCCGAGCAGACACACTTCTTTCAAATCGGCTTCCGGCTGGATTTTGGCCAGACTCACCTCGGCCACCACGGTGTATTCCGAGAAAGTCGAGCAGCCCATATAGTGGTAAATCGGTTGGCCGTCTTTAAAGAAACGCACCGTGCCGTCCGGCATCAATCCTTTTCCTTGGGTAGCGCGTACCGATGAACACAGATTGGTTTTGCCCGATTTACAGAACTTACACTCGCCGCATTCTGCTGTGTAAAGCGGAATCACATGGTCGCCCGGTTTCACGCTGGTGACGCCTTCGCCCACTGCTTCGACAATGCCCGCGCCTTCATGGCCGAGCACGCAGGGAAACACGCCTTCCGAATCCTGGCCGCTCAAGGTATAGGCATCGGTGTGGCACACGCCGGTGGCGACAATGCGTACCAGCACTTCGCCTTTTTGCGGCGGCATTAAATCCAGCTCTTCGATTTTCAATGGCTCGTTCGGCGCCCAGGCAACGGCGGCGCGGGTTTTGATGTAGTTCATGGCATGGCTCCTGTTGTGGTCGGATGGGCAATGGGCAGGATACCCCACCCACTATCGTTAAAATGGCCAGTCGTGGTACTGGCGGGGCGCTGCATTGGCACTGGGGCATGCGCCGAGGGCGGATGCCGGTCATCACCGTGCAGCGGAACGGCTTATTTGATGTAGGATTTAACCAGAGAAATCGCCTCATCAATGCTCTGGTGCAACGCCTGGTGGCTGGGGTCTTCACAGCCCAAATGGCCGAATGACTCGCGCAAATGGCCTTCCATCACATCGCGCATCAAACCGTTGACCGCACCACGCATGGCGGCCAGTTGTTGCAGCACATCGGCACATTCGGACCCGGCTTCGATCTGCAATGCCAAGGCCTGTGCCTGCCCCTGAATCCGGCGCAGGCGGTTGATGGCTCGTTTTTTGTCGGCGGCAGAATGGGGCATGAATCACTCCTGATACTGGCAGGGAGTATATAAGGCTGCCTGAAAAAGGTAAAGCAGGCTGCCGGTTTTCAGGCAGCCTGCTGATCAATGTGTGCGGAATCAGGCGTTGCGGACGGGTGTGGCTTGCTCCTCGACGAGGCGGCCGGGGTGGGGCGGATTCTGCTATAATCTGCCGGCACACCAGCCAGCCAGACAGCCGCCGCGTGAAACCACGGGGAGGAAAGTCCGGGCTGCACAGAGCAGGATGCCGGCTAACGGCCGGGCGCCGCGAGGCGACGGAAAGTGGAACAGAAAGCATGACCGCCGATGGCCGTGGCAACACGGCACAGGTAAGGGTGAAATGGTGCGGTAAGAGCGCACCGTGCGCTTGGCAACAAGACGCAGCAGGCTAAACCCCATCCGCAGCAAGACCAAACAGAATGCCTTGACGCTGCTCGCCGAGCATTCGGGTAGGTTGCTTGAGCCTGCCGGTAACGGCAGGCCTAGACGAATGGCTGTCCAATGACAGAACCCGGCTTATCGGTTTGCTGGTGTGCACCTCATTAAAGCCAGGCTGCCTGAAGTGTTTTCAGGCAGCCTTGTTATTTGGCACGGCAACATCCGTGGAGACCTTTGCCAACCCCATCTGCGGCGAATTTCTGCATTGTGCGCTGCTCGCTCGTTTGCCTAACTCTATGTGATGCCTGCACTCGCTGTGCTGCTACGCCTTGAACTGCATCCACAATCTGGCGGTTTTGCAAGGGTCTCCCGTGATCATTTTCCTGACGCTTTTGCAACAGTCTTTGCATATTGGATGATGCAAACATCCGGCAGCGCACAGGCATCAATCATGAATTCATTTTTGAGAACGCTGGCCGGTGATGATGGGATGGATGTCTAGCCCCGCATACTCTGGTCAGCAGCGACATCGGGCAGCAGCCCCATTTGCGCCAAGCACTGTGCATAAATCGCCGCCTTGTTGGCCAGTGCCAGCGGATAGGCCCGCGAAGATGAGGGCAGCCGGTACCAGTGAAGCGGCCGGTCGTTGAACACAGTGTGTACGCAAGCGCCGATTTTGGGTTTGACCGTGGCTGGCGGCAACAAAGACAACAGCGTATCGGTGGCCAGCTCCCCGGTGGTGAGCACACTGTGGCACACAGGCATGGCCGCCAGCAGCGCCGCCAAATCCACAGGGGCGACCACCTGCAAAAACCGGTCTGAAGCATTGCCCTGCAAACGCCGCACCTGATGCGCGGTATCGCTCAGGGCAATGCCCCGTTCTGCCAGAAAGGCCCGCAACAGGGTTTCTTTAAATGTCTTGCCGTCTGTTTCGACAAAATAATCTTTGTCTTGAAAAAACACCAAACCAAAAATCCGCCACATATCGTTCTGAAAATTCGGATAATAAAAATCCATTTTCCAGCGCACCCTAGGCGGCGGAAACGAACCGAGCATCAATAGTCTGGCGTTGGGCGGAGTGAATGGGGGCAGGGGATGGGTTTCAATGGAGCCGGCGGCGGTCATGGCGGTCACGGACAGTAATAAAGGACAAGCGATTCGCTTGTAGGCTACCTGAAAAACGGTTTGCCGAACAGACTTTCAGAGACCTTTGCAACCCTCTCATCTGCGGCACATTTTTGCGTTGTCAGTTTATACCCTATATAGAATATTGCTCACTCGCTTGCCTAACTCTATGTTATGTCTGAACTTGCTGCGCTGCTGCGCCTTAAACTGCATCCGCATCTGGAGATTTAGCAAAGGTTTCTTTCGGGCAGCCTTCTTTGGCAGGTTTGGGCATGTTGCTGCACCCGGGCGGCCATGCTTGCCAGTATGGTTCAAAAACATTAGCATCCGCCTGCTTGCGGACTTGGACCTGCTCATCGGCCACGCCCATCCTTCAACCACCGGAAAACGTTTATGCAAGAAAACCGCCGCCCATTAAATTCCCGCGGGCATCCTTTCTTTGTGCGCCTGGCCGCGGATTTGGCCAAACGCCCTTGCCCCACACCCAATCAGATTTCGGTGTTGAGCGTGGTTTTTGCTGCGTTGGGTGCGTGGTGTTTGCTTGATCCGAATGCCTTGACCCTGCTGATGGCGGCGGTGCTGATACAGCTGCGGCTGGTGTGCAATCTGCTCGACGGCATGGTGGCGGTGGAAGGCGGTAAAAAAACCGCGGCCGGAGCGCTGTATAACGAATTTCCCGACCGGGTTGCCGATTCGCTGCTGCTGGTGGCCCTGGGCCATGCCACGCCTTGGCCGTGGGCGGGTTGGCTGGCGGCATTGCTGGCCATGGCAACGGCGTATGTCCGCGTCTCCGGCGGCAGCTTGGGGCTGCCGCAATCGTTTGCCGGACCGATGGCCAAGCAGCAGCGGATGGCAGTGCTGACCGCCGCCTGCGTGCTGGCGGCACTGCAGCGTCTGCTTGCCGACAGCCACAGCCTGCTGGATTACGCGCTGATCATCATCATCGCCGGCAGCGCCTATACCTGCGTGCGCCGCACCCGGCTGATTGCCGCCCAACTGGGCAAAGAAACATCATGAAAATTCTGTTTGGGCAAGTAGTTAATTGCTGGGCGGATTGCCTGACTTCTTGATTGGCAGGCTTGAGCAGTGGCGTCTCTTTGCAGCCGGTGCGTTTTGTGGGGGAATTGCAGCCGATTATGCCAAGCATGGTAAAGTTGTACTGATTCGGGTCATTATTGCCGCGGTGCCTTTGCCGTCATGCCCAACCAGTGGCGGATGATGATTGTGTCAAAGCAGGTATTTGGGGACGGATAAACCCAGTCGCATTATTGTCCGGATGTGCCGACTTCATCTGCTTCTCCGTGCACTTTTTCACCTTGCCCGTTCATTGCCGACAAAATCCGCAATTCTTCTTCGGTGCGTTCACCCATCATGGCAGTGGTCACCAAATAGCCTTCATTGGCCTCGCTGGAATTGCTGACTGCCTGGAAAAGCTTTCCTGTAGGAATGGACCCCTTGATCAATATATTCACCAGGCGTTTTAATTAAACTCCATAAATTAATTATAAATGATATTTTCTTTAGGCGGCCTTTCCGCCGCGCTCAGGTAGCAAAACGGCCATCAAAGCTATATTGATATAGTAATTACTGCGGCCGATTTTTTCTTTGTGCAAAAAGTTATGTTGCGTCAGTGCCTCCAGATATTTGGCGGCGCTGGGGCGGGATATGTTTAAGGTTTTCATCAAAAATTCTATTTTGGTATAGGGATGGGTGAATAAGTGGTTAATCAGGTCTTGGCTGTAAAAGCTGAAATGGTTTCGGATTCTGTGCTTGTAGTCCATCATGGCGTTGTGGATGCCTTGTATGGTGGTTATGCCGTCTTTGGCGGTTTGCTCTATGGCTTCCAGTATGTAGAGCAGCCAAGGTTCCCAATCGCCGGTATCGCGTACGTATTGCAGCAAACGGTAGTATTCGTTTTTGTTTTGTACAAGATAGCGGCTTAAATAGAGTATGGGAATATCGAGTAAACCGCTCAATACCAGATACAGTACGTTGATAATGCGACCAGTTCTGCCGTTGCCGTCATAAAATGGGTGAATGCTTTCAAATTGATGGTGAATCAGCGCCATGCGGATAAGTGGATCGATCCGTGTATTATCGCTGTTGATAAAAGACTCCAAACTGCCCATTAATTCGATAATGTCGTTGTGATGTTGCGGTGGTGTGTAAACCACTTCTCCCGTACGATCATTTTTCAGCATGGTGCCGGATTGTTTGCGGAAACCGGCATGGTTTTTTTCCAATTCCGCCTGTATGGAAAGAATATGGTTATTAGTGAGCATTTGATGCTTTTGCACCAAATCGAAACCACAATGCAGGGCAGAAGCATAATTTTGTACTTCTTTTGTAGCGGGACTGAGATGTGCAGCAGACAGGTTTGCACGGAAAAGCTCGTCGTGTGTCGTAATAATGTTTTCAATTTCGGAGCTGTCTTTGGCTTCCTGCAAAACCAGCGTGTTGATCAGAATGCCCTGATTGGGAATGCTGTGACAGATGCCCTTCAGTTCGGCAAGATAACGGTGGGCAACTGCCAATTTTTTCAGGACAGCAACCGTTTCAAAATCGGTCTGCGGTGGAAAAGAATGAATGGCGTACATAAATGACTGTCAGGGTGATGGTAAAAAAAGCCCATTTTTTTTCTGTACTGGGACAACATGATAAAAAAATGGAATTTTTTTTACAAGTTAAACTTATTATTCTGTTTTAAAACAAATTTACCGCTTCAACTTCGCAAACGCATCCGCCATCGCCGAATTGGTAGGCACTTTTTCCTGCCGTTGCGGTTTGGCGCTGCGGCTATCGCTTCTGCGCTTGTTTTCAGACGGCCTGTCGCTGCGTTTGGCCTGCGTGCCGGGTTCATCGTCTAAGCGCATGGTTAAGGCGATGCGTTTGCGCGCGGCATCGACTTCCAGCACTTTCACTTTCACCACGTCGCCGGCTTTCACCACTTCGCGCGGGTCTTGCACGAATTTGTTCGACAGGGCGGAGATGTGTACCAAGCCGTCTTGATGGACGCCGATGTCCACAAATGCGCCGAAGTTGGCGACGTTGGAAACCACG
>JBHAET010000073.1:0-2576 GCA_041855705.1 Neisseriaceae bacterium | reverse complement strand
CGAAGCGGTTTTTTGAGGCAAAAACCGCGGATGCCAGGCAAAAAGCGCAGCAAGGTTGAACACCTTGCGAGCATTTTCAACGCCGCAGACGGGGATTTTTGACCAAAAATACCGCCGTTGTGTTAATTGTCAACAGACCCTAGGGTCTGTAACAGGCCCTGGCATTTGGTCCGGCTAACGCCCTTCCACCGCAATGCCGTTCCGGCGCAGCAAAGCCGCGGTTACCCCGTCGCCATCGGCCAGGCGGTCACAAAAACCGCCGTCATAAATACGCCCGCAGCCGCAGGACGGGCTGTTTTGCTTCAGCACCGCCCGCCGGACACCGTGCTGGCGCGCCAGGGCCAGTGTCGCTTCGGCACCGCGTACATAGGCCGCGCTGACATCGGTGCCGGCCAGATCACGCACACAGGCATTGCCCTCCAGTACGGCGGCACCGTCGCCGCCGCACAATTCGGCCGGCAGGCGCGGTGTCGGCAGGCCGGCCAGCTGTTCCGGACACACCGGCACCACCGTGGCATCGGCCAAGGTCAGCACCAATGCCGGATCTGCACAGGCGCCACCGTTGTAACGCACCGGCTGGCCGAGCAGACAAGCGCTCACCAGCACCACTTCGGGCTCAGTTGTCTGTGCCATGTCAAGACTCCGAATCTTCCGGCAGGCGCTGGTCGCGCCGGCGCTTGCGCAGCTGCCGCCAAGCATAATGCACATAGCCGGACAAGCTGTAGGCCAAAAACAGGCCGAACAACACTACCGAGGGTTGCAGCGTGACCACCAGCAACCCCAACAGGCCGCACAGCAACACCACAAATGGCACTTTGCGCCGGATGTTGATTTCCTTGAATGACCAGAACGGAATCTGCACCACCATCGACAAGCCGGCAAACAGGGTCACCCCCAGACACAGCCAGGCCACCATCGGCAAGCGCTCGAAACTGTGGTTGACCCACACCAAACCGATCACCAGAGCGGCGGCGGTGGGGCTGGGAATGCCGATAAACCATTTTTTGTCCACTTTGCCGATCAGGGTGTTGAACAGTGCCAGACGCAAAGCGGCACAGGCGCAATACACAAACGCCACGCTGTAGCCGATTTTGCCAAACTGGTGCAACTGCCACTGGTAGGCAATCAGCGCCGGCGCCACCCCAAAGCTGACCATGTCGGCCAGGCTGTCCATTTGTTCGCCAAACGCGCTCTGGCTGTTGGTGAGCCGCGCCACCCGGCCGTCCATGCCGTCCAGCAGCATGGCAATGAATACCGACACGGCCGCGGTTTCATAATGCCCGTGCATGGCCTGGGTGATGGCGTAGAACGCCGCAAACAGCGCGCCCACGGTAAAGGCATTGGGCAACAGGTAAATGCTGTTGTCGCGCAAGCGGCCGCGCGGCGGCACCACGGACTCGGATTCGGATGAAGAAGGTTTATTCACGCAGTTGGGCTTCCTATGCTGCGGTGCTGCTGGTCAAAATACCGGCCGGCCACACGCCGGTGCGTCACCGGCAGCATCGCAGGTCCGAACAGGATTTCAGTGGCCGCCGGCCAGTTCCGCCAATGCCTGACGCAAATCGGCCAAACCTTCGCCGCTCTTGACCGACAGGCGCACCGCCACCGGCCGGCCATCGGCACGGCGCAACAATCCGGGCTGCTGCTCTGTGGGTGGCAGAACATCAATTTTATTGTAAATCAGCAATTGCGGCAGTGCGTCGGCCCCGATTTCGGCCAGCACCGCATTCACATCGTCAATCTGGCGCGCGTGTTCGGGATGGCTGGCATCCACCACATGCAGCAACACATCGGCCAGGGCGGTTTCTTCCAGGGTGGCGGCAAACGCCGCCACCAGACTGTGCGGCAAATCGCGCACGAAACCGACGGTGTCGGTGATGAAAATCTGGCACTCAGGGTTTAAATACAGGCGGCGTGCCGTGGTGTCCAAAGTGGCAAACAGCTGGTCTTTGGCCAGCACCTCGGCCTTGGTCAGCCGGTTGAACAGGCTGGATTTGCCGGCATTGGTATAGCCGACCAGCGCCATAGTTGGCAATGTGCTTTGTTCGCGGTTTTTGCGGCGGGTGGCCCGCTGGCGGCGTACTTCGCGCAATTGTTTTTGCAAGGCGACAATTTTGTGGCCGATCAAGCGGCGGTCGGTTTCGAGCTGAGTTTCACCCGGCCCTTTGAGGCCAATGCCGCCGCGCTGGCTTTGCAAATGCCCGTAGCCGCGCACCAGCCGGCCCGACAAATGGGTCAGCTGCGCCAACTCTACCTGCAAACGGCCTTCCTGGCTTTGGGCGCGGCGGGCAAAAATCGCCAAAATCAGCCCTACCCGGTCCAGCACCCGGCACTGCAATGAGCGCTCCAGATTGCGCTCCTGGGTTGGGGTGAGCGCGTGGTTGAACACCACCAAATCCGCCTGCTGTTCGCGCACCGCAGCAGCCAACTCTTCCGCCTTGCCGGTGCCGACAAACAGTGCGCTGTGCGGCTTGTCACGGCTGTGGCCCAATACCGACACCACCTCACCGCCGCTGGCAGCCACCAATTCGGCCGCTTCGGCCAAGGCTGCCTGAAACAGGCGCTGGCGTGTTTCG
>JBHAET010000072.1:0-8443 GCA_041855705.1 Neisseriaceae bacterium | reverse complement strand
CGGGCCACCGCAATCACCTGCGGGTTGATTTCGATCACAGTCTGGCGGGTGGCGGGCAGGTGGACATCGATCCAGCGGGCAAACGAGCCGCCGCCCAAGCCGATTTGCACGATGTGCTCTGGCGCGGTGTCGGCAAACAGCAACCAGGCCATCATCGCCCGGCTGTAGGACAGTACCAGCTCGCTGGGATGGTCGACGTTCATCGAACTTTGCACGGTGGCGCTGCCCAGGTGCAGCGAGCGGATGTTGCCTTCCTCGGAAATGCCGACTTCGGGCAGGGCAAAACGGGCGGGGCGCAAACGGCGGTAAGGGTGTCGGGGCATGGCAGGATGTCTGGCAGAAAAGGCGGAAGGCTGCCTGAAAAGATGGCAGCGCCGTTCAAGCAGCCTTGATCCGTTATGGGTCAAGGCTGGGGTCGAGACCTTGGCCAAACCCCATTGGCGGTGCATTTGAAACATTGCGTGCTGCTCGCTCGCATATCTGGTTGATATGTCTGTGCTCGCTGTACTGCTGTACCTTCAATGGCATCCACCTCTGGAGATTTTGCCAAGGTCTCGGGCTGGCTGTCAGGCGGTCAGCAGCTGCAGGGCTTCGCGGTATTTGGCCACGGTTTTGTCGATGATCTCCTGCGGCACGCGCGGTGCCGGGGCCTGCTTGTTCCAGCCGCTGGCTTCCAGCCAGTCGCGGATGAACTGCTTGTCGAAAGAGGGCGGATTGCTGCCGGGACGGTATTGGTCAGCCGGCCAGAAGCGGCTGGAGTCGGGGGTCAGCACTTCGTCCATCAGCGTCAGGGTGCCGTTTTCGTCCAGGCCGAATTCAAATTTGGTGTCGCAAATGATGATGCCGCAGCTTTCGGCATGGCGTGCTGCCTCGGTGTACAGCTGGATGGCCTTGTCGCGCACTGCGCCCGCCAGTTCGGTACCGATGATTTGTTCGCACTGGGCAAAACTGATGTTTTCATCGTGGTCACCCACCGCGGCTTTGGTGGAAGGCGTGAAAATCACCTCCGGCAGCCGGGAGGCCTCTTGCAGTCCGGGCGGTAGGGCGATGCCGCACACGGTGCCGGTTGCTTGGTAGTCTTTCCAGCCACTGCCGGCCAGATAACCGCGCACAATCGCCTCAACCTTTACCGGCACCAGTTTCTTGGCCACCACGGCGCGTCGCTCCAGTGCCTGTGCCTGCTGCGGCGGCAACACATCGTACACACTGTCGCCGGTAAAGTGATTCGGCATGATGTGTGCCAGTTTGTTGAACCAAAAATTGGAAATCTGGGTCAGTATCTCGCCCTTGCCGGGAATCGGATCGTCCAGAATCACGTCAAAGGCCGACAGGCGGTCGGAGGCCACCATCAGCATGCGCTTGTCATCGATGCGGTAGAGGTCGCGGACTTTGCCGGAATAGATTTTTTCCAAACTGGGGATGCTCATGGCAAGGGCTTTCTGCACGGAAACAAAAGTCAGCATTATAGCGCCAAATGCTTGGAAAATCAGCCGTCCGCCTGTGCGGGGCAGCTGGATTTGTGGTGTGCGGCGGTGGGGCAAAAAGGATTTTCACTATATAATCGCCATCGTTCATTCTGTCGGCACTGCCGGCGCAATCCATCTTGAAAAGGAAACAGCATGAAGCGAACCCGAATCGCCACCCTGTTGCTGGCCGGCTGCCTGAGCCTGCCCCTGTCCGGCTGTATTCCCGCCCTGGTCGGCGGTGCGGCGGTCGGCACCATTTCTGCCACCGACCGGCGCAGTACCGGCGCCCAGGCCGATGACCAGGTGATGGAATTGCGGGTGCAGGAAAACGCCCTGTCGCATTTGCGTGCACAAAACCAGACCGCCGGTTTCGAGCCCAAACTGTCGGTCATCAGTTACAACCGCCAGTTGCTGCTGCTGGGCATTGTCGGCAGCGAGGCGGACAAAGCCTTTGTCGAACGGGTGGCCCGTGCCCAGCCGGCGGCGCAAAAAATCTACAATTACATTGAGGTTGCCAATCAGGGACGCGGTTTTGGCAATGTGACCAATGATTCGTGGGTCACCTCCAAGGTGCGTACCACCCTGCTCAATGCGCCCGGGGTGTCGCCCAACCACGTCAAGGTGGTGACCTACAACGGTGTGACCTACGCTATGGGCATTCTGACGCCGGAAGAGCAACAGTCGGCCACCCACGTCATCAGCACCACCGCCGGCGTGCAAAAGGTGATCACCCTCTATCAAACCTTTAATACAACAGTCAGCCAATAAGCCAGCATGGCAGTACCCCGAACCGGCACCAACAGGTGCCGGTTCGGGTATAATCACGCTCGATTTTTTTCGGTAACCAGATCATTGTGGACACACAGTACGGTTGCCGGCCGGGAACACGCACACTCAGAGAACCATCATCATGACCACCGCCACTCCGCCGCGCAAGCGCATGAGCACCACCGCCAAGATTTTCCTGATACTGCTGCTGCTGCTGACCGTGGTGGTGGCCGGTTTTGTATGGACTGCCTGGCGCGAGCTGAACCGCATTGATCCGGTGGCCGCCCCGGCACAGAACCATACCGTGGAAGTGCTGACCCCCAGCGGTGCCAGCCAGGGTACGGCCGGCAACTATATGCCGCCGCCCGGCCAAACCGCGGCTTCTGCGGCGGCCGGCAGTGATGTTCCCGCCGCCCCGCCGGTGGCCGGCAATACGCCGCCCAGACCTCCGGCCGGCAAGCCGGCTGATCCCAAACCGGGAACCGGCGGTGCCACCGCCGAGCAGCAGGAAGTGCCGCTTACCCCGATCAATGTTCCGCCCAAAAGTGCCAACAGCGGCAATAAACCGGCCGACAAGCCGGCTGCCCGCAGCAAGCCGAACACACCGCCGGCCAATAATCCGATTGACAACCTGTTCTGATGCAGCAGCCCCCGCATGCGGCATTGGCGCGCAGCGAGATGAGACATCCATCATCAAGTCCCGAGGCTGCCTGAAACGGTTTTTGGCAACACCGTTTCAGGCAGCCTTCACTGTTGACCGGGCATTATGTGCGGCAATTGGGGGTTTGCAGGTGTGTTGGATACAAAAACAGAGACCTTTGCAAAATACTCATCTGTGCCGCATTGGCGGTGTTGCCAGTTGATACTGCGTGCACGCTTGGCCTGATTTTGATCTGTCTGTGCTGCCAAACCTTGAGACCTTTGCAAAACCCCCATCTGCGGCGCATTTCTGCGTTGTGCGCTGCTCACTCGCTTGCCTAACTCTATGTTATGTCTGCACTCGCTGCGCTGCTGCGCCTTGAACTGCATCCGTATCTGGAGGTTTTGCAAAGGTCTCCTTGAGCCTAACCCCTATCCGGGATGGTACTAAAGTCCCAAATGCCAACAAAAAATACCCTGCCATTATTGGGCAGGGTATTTTTTGTTGGCATTCAGCTTCAGCGTTCGTGGCCGACGCTGTAGCGTTTTTCCAGCCAGGCAAAAAACCAGCTCAGGCCCATGGTCATCACCAGGTAAATCAGGGCAATGGTGTAGTAGGGCTCTTCATACACCGAGTAGCGGCCGGCTGCCGAACGGGCGGCAAAGGCCAGTTCGGCCACCGCAATCGCAGACACCAGTGAGCTGTCTTTGAGCAGGGTAATGAACTCGTTGCCAAACGGCGGCAGCATGCGGCGCACCGCCTGCGGCAGGATGATGTAACGCATCGCTTGCGGATAGCTCAAACCCAGCGAGCGGGCAGCCTCTACCTGGCCGCGGTCGATCGACTGGATGCCGGCGCGGAAAATTTCGGTGATGTAGGCCCCGGCATTGACCGACAGGGCCAAGGTGCCGGCAATCAGCGCACCGTAGTTACGGCGCAATTCCATGGCCGCTTCACCGCTGACCAGCAGGCCGTCGGTGGGGTTGACCAACACCGGAAACCAGACGAAATACCAGATGAAAATCTGCACAAACAGCGGCGTGCCGCGAAACAGCGTCACATAAATCAGCGAGATCTGGCGCAATACCCAGACCAGGGCCTTGAGCGGCGGGCCGCCTTTTTCCAGGCGGATGACCCGGGCCAGTGCCCCCATCAGGCCGAGAACGGTACCGGCGAAGACCGAAACCACCGTCAGTCCCAAGGTGGTGAGCGCACCGTAAAAGAACATCTGCCGGTATTCGAAAATAATGTCGAAACGAAAGTCCATGCGTTGCCCCTCTTTGAATTTGTATCGGCATGCCGCGTCGGCCAGTGCTGCCGGTGACGGCCAATGATGTGTGTGATGCCGCTATGGGCCGGTATGGTTACGGCGAGCGGCGGAATGGGGCGTATTCTAACAAGAAAAAAACGGTAAACAACAGTAAATTTTATGTGCACCTGCGTTTGGCTGGATTCGGCAGCGGCAATCGGTTTACAATAAGCCGCTTCAATCAGCAACCACCACCAAAACCAATGCAAGTCTGGCTGGGAAACGGCAACAAACCCCATTGGCCGCAAGGTGCGGCCGTGACCATAGGCAATTTCGACGGTGTCCATCGCGGTCACCGTCATATTTTGTCGCGCCTGCGGGCCGAGGCCGATGCGCGCCATCTGGCGGCGGTGGCGCTGGTGTTTGAGCCGCAGCCGGCTGAATTCTTTGCCCGCCAGGCCGCGCGGCCCTTGCCGTACCGGCTCAGTCCCTTGCGCGACAAACTGGCCTTGCTGGCCGATACCGGCTGCCTGGATGCGGTGTGGGTGTTGCGCTTCAATCCGCCGTTTGCCGCCCTGGAGGCGTCTGCTTTCATCGAAAACATGCTGGTGCGTGACCTGCAAACCCGTTATCTGTTGGTGGGCGATGATTTCCGTTTTGGTGCCGGCCGCCGTGGCGATTTTGCCTTGTTGCAGCAGCAGGGCACGTTTGTCACCGAACGCACCCCGTCGGTGCTGGTGGCCGATGTGCGTGCTTCCAGCACCGTGGTACGTGCCGCACTGGCCGATGGCGATCTGGAGCATGCCACACGCTTGCTGGGCCATCCCTACCGCCTCAGCGGGCGGGTCAAGCACGGGGCCAAGCTGGGCCGCCAGTTGGGCTATCCCACCGCCAACATCCATTTGCCGCCGCTGCACTATCCGTTGCGCGGGGTGTTTGTGGTTGAAGTGCGCGGCGCATTTGGCCGCCGCCGCGGGGTTGCCAACTTCGGTTTCAATCCCACGGTGTCCGACACACCGCAACACAAGCTGGAAGTGCATTTGTTTGACTGGCAACACAGCCTGTACGGCCAGCGGCTGCAGATTGATTTTCTGCACCGTTTGCGCGATGAATTGAAATTCGACAGCCTGCAAGCCTTGCAGGCACAAATTGGTGCCGACCGCGAAGCCGCCCGTCTGTGGCAGGCTGCCTGAACGGATCGGTTGCCGCTAGGCCGCATGACTGCCCGGCTGCTGCGCCTTTTCAGAAACTTGGAACACTTATAAAATATTGCGTCACCAAAAATAAACAGCAGAGCCGGCGAAACGCCGCATTGTTTGTGTTTGACTTTAATTACCCATTCCTTTTGTTGCAGCCGGCCGCGTTTTCCCAGTGGTTGCCGGTTGTCGGCCAAACCGTGAGAACCCTATGAGCGTGGACTACCGCAAAACCATTAATCTGTTTGATTCCCCTTTCCCGATGCGCGGCGATCTGGCCCGGCGCGAACCGCAGTGGCTGGCGCAGTGGCAACAGCAGCAGCGTTATCAGAAACTGCGCCAACTGGCTCAGGGCCGTCCCAAATTCGTGCTGCATGACGGCCCGCCTTACGCCAACGGCGACATCCACATTGGTCATGCGGTCAACAAAATCCTCAAAGACATCATCGTGCGCAGCAAAACGCTGGCCGGTTTCGATGCACCGTATGTGCCGGGTTGGGACTGCCACGGTTTGCCGATTGAATTGATGGTGGAAAAACTGTATGGCAAGGACATCCCGGCGGCCAAATTCCGCGAACTGTGCCGCGAGTACGCCACCGAGCAGATTGCCAAACAAAAGCGCGACTTTATCCGTTTGGGTGTTTTGGGCGACTGGGACAATCCCTATCTGACCATGAATTTCCAGACCGAGGCCGATATTGTGCGCACGCTGGGTAAAATCCAGCAGGCCGGTTATCTCTATCGCGGCGAAAAGCCGGTGCAGTTCTGTCTGGATTGCGGCTCATCGCTGGCCGAAGCCGAAGTGGAATACAAAGACAAGGTTTCCGATGCCATCGACGTGGCCTATTTGTTTCAAGACAACGCCGCGCTGGCCGCCGCCTTTGGCCTGCCGCAAATCGAAGGTCCGGTTTTTGCCGTGATTTGGACCACCACCCCGTGGACGTTGCCCGCCAGCCAAGCCATCGCGGCGGGTGCCGAAGTCATCTACCAGCTCATTGATACCCCCAAAGGCAAGCTGGTGCTGGCCAAAGAGCTGGCCGCAGACGCATTCAAACGCTACGGCTTTGCCGACGGCCAAACCGCCGTACTGGCCGAAGCTACCGGCAACAGGCTTGAAAACCTGCAGCTTGCCCACCCCTTTATCGAGCGTGACATTCTGATGCTCAACGGCGAGCATGTGACCACCGAGGCCGGTACCGGCCTCGTGCACAGCGCGCCCGCGCACGGTTTGGAAGACTATTTCGTCTGCCTCAAATACGGCATCAAGCTCTACAACCCCGTTAACGGCGAAGGCCGTTATCTGGCGGATGTGCCGCGGGTGGCCGGTTTGACCGTGTGGGAAGCCAATCCGGTGATCATCGAATGGCTGCAAGAGACCGGCAAGCTCTTGGCGCACAACAAAATCGAACACAGCTACGCCCACTGCTGGCGCCACAAAACCCCGCTGATTTACCGCGCCACCGGCCAATGGTTTATCGGCATGGACAAGGCCGGCACCGATGGCCGCACCCTGCGCGATGTGGCGATGAATGCGGTGGATGCCACCGAGTTTTTCCCGGCTTGGGGCCGTGCCCGTTTGCAGGCCATGATTGAAGGCCGCCCTGATTGGGTGGTGAGCCGCCAGCGCAACTGGGGCACGCCGATGACCTTTTTTGCCCACAAGGAAACCGGTGAATTGCATCCGCGCTCGGCCGAACTCTTGGAAGTCATTGCCCAACGCATCGAGCAGCAGGGCATTGAAGCTTGGTTTGCACTGGATGCGCGAGAATTGTTGGGTGATGAGGCCGAGGTGTATGAAAAACTGCCCGATACCCTGGATGTGTGGTTTGATTCCGGCAGTACCCATTTTGCGGTGCTCAAACGTCGGCACGAACTGACCTGGCCGGCCGATCTGTATCTGGAAGGCAGTGACCAGCACCGTGGCTGGTTCCAGTCATCCATGCTGACCGGTTGCGCCACCTTGGGTCGTGCTCCGTACAAGCAATTGCTGACCCACGGTTTTGTGGTGGATGGCAACGGCCAGAAAATGGCCAAATCGATCGGCAATGTGGTGGCTCCGCAGAAAATCAACGACACACTGGGTGCCGACATTCTGCGTTTGTGGGTTGCTTCGGTGGATTATTCCGGCGAGCTGGCCATTTCCGACGAAATCCTGAAACGGGTGACCGAAAGTTACCGCCGCATCCGCAACACACTGAGTTTCCTGTTTGCCAACCTGAGCGATTTTGATCCGATGGAGCATGCGGTACCGCAAGAGCGAATGGTGGAAATCGACCGTTATGCCTTGGTGCTGGCCCGTCAATTGCAGGAACGGGTGGCCGGCGACCATTATCCGCGTTACGCCTTCCATCTGGCGGTGAAAGACTTGGTGGCTTTCTGCTCGGAAGATTTGGGCGCGTTTTATCTGGACATCCTGAAAGACCGGCTCTACACCACACAGCTGGACAGCCACGCCCGTCGCAGTGCGCAAACCGCCTTGTACCACATTACCCGTAACCTGGTGTTGCTGCTCGCGCCGGTGCTGTGTTTTACCGGTGAAGAGGCTTGGGCGCTGATTGGTGGTGGCGATGATGACAGCGTGTTGTTCCACACCCTGCATAATTTCCCGGTGATGCCGGCCGAAAGCGAGGCCGAGTTGTTGAAAAAATGGCAGGCAGTACGCAGCGCCCGCGAAGCGGTGACCGCCGCCATTGAGCCTTTGCGCGCCAACAAGACCGTGGGTTCATCCTTGCAGGCGGCCATCACCCTCACGGCACCGGCCGAAATGGCAGGCTACCTGAAAGCACTGGGCGATGAGTTGCGTTTTGCCTTGCTGGTGTCGGCGGTGACCGTGGAGGAGGGCGAGGTGCTGGCGGCAACGGCGCAAATTAGCCAGGGCCAAAAATGTGCACGTTGCTGGCACTACACCGAGGACATCGGTAGCGTGGCGGCCCATCCTACCCTGTGCGGCCGCTGTGCCGGCAATCTGGATGGTGCCGGGGAATCCCGGCATTACGCCTGACCGGCAAAGGTTTTGGTGCTGTCAAGCGACAGCACCGCACACAATAAGAGACCTTTGCCAAATACCCATCTGCGGCGAATTTCTTCGTTGTGCGCTGCTCGCTCGTTTGCCTAACTCTATGTT
>JBHAET010000071.1:0-10731 GCA_041855705.1 Neisseriaceae bacterium | reverse complement strand
TGCCGTTCGACTTGCATGTGTAAAGCATGCCGCCAGCGTTCAATCTGAGCCAGGATCAAACTCTTATGTTCAATCTCTAACTTAATAACTTCTGGTCTGCTTCAAAGAAACCGACAAAGTATGAATAAATCCATCTTGTCTGTTTTTGTCGCAGTGTGAGGCCTAAGCACTCACACTTATCGGTAATCTGTGTTGTTAAAGAGCATTTCTTGCCGCCGCAGCAGCGAAGAAGGCGAACTATACACAACCCCAATCCATACAGTCAACACCCCAATACACTCAATCACTCAAAAAATACAAACAACCACTGTTTTTACACAGAATTTTAATCTCAACATCAACACTCAAAATAATCAAACTGCCAAAACAACCGGCTAAAAGCATTCAGGCAGCCTGGCCGGATCCGAAATCATCCATCAACCGATATTCACGCACGCCGCGGCATGATCCCGCTCCAAAGACAAGGTGCAGTATCATCTGATTTGGGTCAGTACCGCCATGCAAACCAATTGCACCCCTATGCAAAATCCGCTACATTGCCCGCTAGAGTAGAAACTTAACTCCTTTGCCTGTCGGGACAAGCGTTTGCCATCACCACGGCGGCACCGGCTTGTCCGTTTTGCCAAAAATAATCACCACATAAAAGGAGCAATACCATGCAGTATGCCGAATTCCACCAATACTCGATTAACCAAAAAGAGGCTTTTTGGGCCGAGCAGGCCAAGTTGATCGACTGGCACAAACAGCCCGAACAGATTCTGGATTTCAGCAAACCACCTTTTGCCCGCTGGTTTGCCGATGGTGAATTGAATTTGGCCCACAACTGCATCGACCGGCACTTGGCCGTCCGTGGGGAGCAAAATGCCATTGTCTGGCTGTCGACTGAAATCAACCAGGCATTACTGGTACAGCAACCGTCGATTCAAGCAGCTTTTGCGGCACTGGATGCTGATGTGGTGGTGGAAAGTGGTTGCGTCAAACGGCACATTCGCTATGCCGACCTGCACCGTGAGGTCAATTATTTTGCCGATGTGTTGCAGCAACTGGGTGTGGGTCGCGGCGACCGGGTGGTGATTTACATGCCGATGATTGCTGAAGCCCTGTTTGCCATGCTGGCCTGTGCTCGCATCGGCGCCATCCATTCCGTGGTTTTTGGCGGTTTTGCCGCCCATAACCTGGCGATGCGGATTGACGACGCCCAGCCCAAGGTATTGGTAACGGCCGATGCCGGCATGCGTGGTGGCAAAGTGGTGCCCTACAAACATCTGGTTGACAGCGCCATCGAACAGTCCCAGGCCAAACCGGACCATGTTTTGGTCGTCAACCGCGGCCTGGATGCCGATATGCCGCAACAGGAGCGGGATGTGGACTATGCCCGCCTGCGCCGCGACAGTGCCGAACGTCAGGCCAGCGTACCCTGCGCCTGGATGAAGGCCACAGACCCTTCCTACATCCTGTACACCTCCGGCACCACCGGCAAACCGAAAGGCGTGCAGCGCGACATCGGCGGTTATGCGGTGGCATTGGCCGCGTCCATGCACCACATTTACGACTGCCGCCCGGGTGAAGTGTTTTGGTCCACCTCCGACATTGGCTGGGTGGTGGGGCACTCCTACATTGTCTATGCACCGCTTTTGCACGGCATGACCACCATTGTCTACGAAGGCTTGCCAACCAATCCCGACCCCGGCATCTGGTGGCGCACCATTGCCGAGTACCGGGTGACAGCCCTGTTCTCTTCGCCCACCGGTGCCCGCATTCTGAAAAAACAGGACCCGGCCTGGATGGACAAATATGATTTGTCGAGCCTGCAGTATTTCTTTTTGGCCGGCGAACCGCTGGACGAACCAACGGCTTCGTGGCTGGCCGACAATCTGGATGCCGTCATCATCGACAACTACTGGCAAACCGAAACCGGCTGGCCGCTGCTCTCTTACCTGCCCGGTGTGGATTTGAAGCCCCTGCGCTACGGCTCGCCAGGGATGCCGGTATACGGCTACGATGTCACCATTCGCAACGAATCAACCGGTGAGCCATGCGCACCAAATGAAAAAGGCCTGCTGTCGGTGACACCACCGCTGCCGCCGGGCTGCCTGATGACGGTGTGGGGTGATGACCAGCGGTTTTTAAGCAGCTATTTCTCCGAATTCGACGGCCGTTACTACTCCACCTCCGACTGGGCCTTGCGTGACGAAGACGGCTACTATTTCATTCTCGGTCGCACCGATGATGTGATCAACGTCGCCGGCCACCGCTTAGGCACCCGTGAAATCGAAGAGGCGATTTGCGCCCACCCGATGGTGGCCGAAGTGGCGGTGGTGGGCAAGGCCGACGAACTCAAGGGCCAGGTTCCGATTGCCTTTTGCACCTTGAAGGACAACAGTGCGATGGACACCGCCGAAAAACGCGCCACACTGGAAAAAGAAGTGCTGGCCGAAGTGGTCAACCAGCTGGGGGCGGTGGCACGGCCAGCCGAAGTGTATTTCACCCTCACCTTGCCCAAAACCCGTTCCGGCAAACTGCTGCGCCGATCCATTCAGGCGGTGGCCGAGGGCCGCGATCCGGGGGACTTGTCCACCCTGGATGATCCGAACGCCCTGGCCGGCATTCAGGAAGTGATGCGCCGCTGAACCACACCCCGCGAAACAAAAAACCGCCAAGCTGCAATGTGACAGCTTGGCGGTTTTGGCATGCCGGGCCTTGGTTGAACAAATTGCACGGTTACCACCGCTGTTCGGGCAGAATCCGTTAGTGAACGCAAACAGGATTCATACAGGCCAAGCATATGAGCAATACCCTAAAATCACGGAAAAAGCGCCGCAGATGAGGGTCCTCCAAGATTTCAGGCAGCCTCGTCGGCATCTTCCGGCGCACGGCTAATGCGAATGCGTTCAATGCGGTGCTTGTCTTTACTCAAAACACTGAAGCGGTAACCGTACACATCAACATAATCCCCCACGTCGGGAATGGTTTCCAGCTCTTCCATCATCAAACCGGCCACCGTATGGTAATCGGCATCTTCCGGCAACGGCGGCAAGTCAATCTGCTGGGCCAGGCTGGCATATTCCAGGCTGCCGTCCACGGTCAGGCTCTGGTCGGCCTCGTTGGTCTCAATGCTCGGTGCCTCGGTGCGTTCGTACTCTTCGGGGAAGTCACCAGCAATGGTTTCCATCAGGTCTTTCATGGTCACCAAGCCGAGAATGGCACCGAACTCATCCACCACCAGCGACAAATCGGCACTGCGGGCACGGAACAGTTCCATCGCATCCAAAACAGTACTCGCATCGTGCAGCACCAGAGGCTGCTTCAAGGCTGCCTGAATGTTCAGTTCGCCCTCATCCAGCAGCTGTGCCAACAAATCTTTTTTGTTGATGTAGCCCAAAGGCTCGTCAATACCGGCCTTGCCCACCACCATCAAACGGGAAAACGGTGTGTTCTGCAACTGGGCGCGCTGCTGGTCGCGGCTTTGCGAAATGTCCAGACGCTCGATGTCGCTGCGCGGCGTCATCACCCCCAAAATCGGTCGTTCGGCCAGGGTGAGCACACTGCGGATCATCGATTTTTCGTTTTCTTCAAAATGGCTGACATCGTCCAGCCCGCCACCGCCGGCACTGGCCAGCGCGCTTTCGCGCATGCCCATCATACCCAGCACGTTTTCAGCGGTCCGCTGGCGCCAGCTGCGGCCAATCATGTCGTTGCGGCGGCTGTTGCGGCTGGAAACCTGATTGAAGACTTCGATCAGAATCGAGAAGGCGATTGCCGCATAGAGATAGCCTTTGGGAATGTGGAAATGCAAACCCTCGGCAATCAGGCTAAAACCAATCATCAACAAAAAGCCCAGACACAACATCACCACCGTCGGGTGCTTGCCGACAAATTCGGTCAACGGTTTGCTGGCCACGATCATCAACACCATCGCCACCACCACCGCCGCCATCGCCACCACCACATACTCAACCATGGCCACAGCGGTGATCACCGAATCAATGGAAAACACCGCATCCAGAATCAGGATTTGCGCCACCACGCCCCAGAAAGGTGCAAAGTGCTTGACTTGGGACACCTCGGCAAACTGGGCATGTCCTTCCAGCCGTTCGTGCAGCTCGGTAGTGGCCTTGTACAGCAAAAACAGGCCGCCAAACAGCATGATCATGTCTTTGCCGGAAACGGCAAAATGACCCAAATGAAACAGCGGCTGGGTCAGGGTGATGATGTAGGACATCAAACCCAGCATCACCACCCGGATCAGCACCGCCAGGGTCAGACCCAGCAAGCGGGCACGATCGCGGTGTTGCGGTTTGACCTTGTTGGCCAAAATGGCAATAAACACCAGATTGTCGATGCCCAGCACCACTTCGAGCACCAGAAGGGTGACAAATCCAATCCAGGTTGCCGGTTCGGCCAGCCAACTGAAATCCATGTCGTGTGTTTCCTTGCCAAAAGTCCGGTTTCAGGCAGCCTCGTCCGTTACAGGGTGCCGTAAGAATGCAGGCCGCTCAAAAACAGATTGACGCCGATAAAGGCAAATGCGGTGATGAACAGGCCAATGATGGCCCACCACGCCAATACCTTGCCGCGCCAACCGGCCACCAGCCGCATGTGCAGCCACACCGCATAATTGAGCCAGACAATGAAGGCCCAGGTTTCCTTGGGGTCCCAGCTCCAGTAACGCCCCCAGGCGTCGGCCGCCCACAGGGCACCCAGCACGGTGGCAATGGTGAAAAACAGAAAGCCTATCGCAATCGCCTTGTACATCACTTCTTCAATTGCCTGGGCTTCCGGCAGCCAGGCTGCCTGCGGGCGGTGCAATTTCCACAATTCGGCCACCCCGAACATGGCAGCCATGCCAAACGCACCATAACCGATGAAATTGGCCGGCACATGGATTTTCATCCACCACGACTGCAGGGCCGGAATCAGCGGCTGGATTTGATGGGCGCCGCGCGCCAGGCTGTACCACAGCACAAAACCGACCAGCAGCGCCATGAACACATACACAAACGCCCCCAGCCGCTGCATGTGGAAACGGCGCTCATAATACAGGTGCATCAGCCCGGTAATCACCAGAAACAGGATGAATACTTCGTACAGATTGGACACCGGAATGTGGCCGGCATCCGGACGCAGCAAATAGCTTTCGTGCCAGCGCACCAACAGACCGGTCAGACCGGCCACCGCCGCCGCCCAGGCCAAACCGCTGCCCATGCCCAGCAAGGCATTGCGGCGCCCCTGCTGCCGGCTGGCCACCAGGGTGCCGGCCAAATAGCAAAACAGCGCCATGAACACCAAGGCGCATTGCCACATGATGGCCGACTGGCTGCTGAGAAAATAGCGCAGCAAAAAGCGCTCGCCGCCCGCCTCAAAACGCCCGCCGTAAGTGTGGACGCCCAGATAGGCCAAACCGGCCACCAGCAGGACATACCAGCGCAACGGTTTGAAAAACCAGCCCAGCAGCACCGTGCCAAGCGCCGTCCCCCACAAGATGGAGATTTCATACACATCAAACACATGCTGGCTAAAACCAAACTGGGCATAGACACTGATGGCCAGTACCAGGGCGGCAAACAGCCAGTCGCCCCACTGCAAGCGTGCCCACAGGCGGCGGTCGGCCAACAGCTCGTGCTGCGGCAGGGCATTGCTTTTAATGCTGCTCATGAGACAAATCCTTGGCCAACTGCGTCAGTTTGGCCTGATGTTGTGGAAATTCGCGTTCCAAATCACGCGGGTGACGGCTGGCACTCATGGCCAAACGCACCTCTTGCGGCCCAAACAGCAACCACAAACGTTTTTCGCGCACATAAAACATAAACACCGTACCCAGAATCAACAGCACCGAACCCAAATAAACCAGACTCTGCCCGGGCGAGCGGGTCATCTGCAAACCGGAAGAACGCACTTCCTTGTAACCGTCCAGCTGCATCAGAATCGGCGCCGAAAAACGGGTGAGCCCGGTATAGGCATCCAGACTGTTGAGCAAAAAGCGGTTGCGGGCCGGGTCATCGGCGGGCCAGGCCGGCAACTGCCGCTGGGCCAGCGCCTGATCCAAGGCCACACTGGCGGCACCGTACAGCACCTGATAGAAAAAGTCACGCATCTTGTCCTGCTCGGCGGCCGGAATTTTTTCGCGGACAAAATCATTGATCGCCACATAGCCGCCCTGACTGAACAGGCGCAACACATTGCGCACCGCTTCGCCAAAGGCTGCCTGCATTTCCGGCTCCACATCACGCACCGCCATCTCGACCACTTGATTGCGCAAGGTTTCGTCCTGCCACACCTGACGCAATGCCATGAAACTGTCGAGCTTGCCATCACGGTCGGCCGGCAGCATCAGCCAACGAAACGCATCGCCAATCCCGCTGCGTTCACCGGTGGCATAAAACCAGTCGCCTTCGCGTTCCAGAGGCAGCATATAGTTCATGTACTCATGCGCCTGGCCGGCCTGATCACGGATTTTATAGGTAATGGTGGGCCCCACATTGCGCATGTTGCGGTCATGGCGCACGCTGCGCACATCCTGCACTTTCTGCCGCCAGTCCGATTCGGCTGCCGGAGCCTCGGCGTTTTCCACATTGATCGGACGCAGCTGGTCAAACTCCAGCCGGTAGGCCTGCTGGCGCAAGGTCAGCGGAAAGGTGTTCATCGACACCGTTTCCAGCATCGTGCCCTCGGGATTGGGGGATGCCAGATCCCAGCTTTTGAAGCGCAGGCTGGAGCCGCCATCGCCAAAGCTGGCCTGGTAAATGGTGATGCCGTCCACGGTCAGCGGATGATTGACCTTGATGGTCGCCTCCTGCCGTGCGCCGCTGCGCTTGTCGATCACCGTGATGTCGCTGGCAAAGTTTTTCGGCATGCCGGTATCGTAATAATCGACATGAAAGCGGCGCAATTCCACCGAAAACGGCAAATCCTGCACCAGAAAACCCTTGCCGGTGTTGAGAAACACCACATCCGCGCCCTGCCCTTCGGCAATATTGACATCGCCGCGAAACGACAGCGTGCCGCTGTCCAGACGGCTTTGCGGCGGAAAATCCTTGGCCAAAATGGTCTGGCTGTCCGGCACCAGCCGACCGGTGAGCATGCCCAGTTTGATCCCCATATTGCTGTCGATCAAACCACCCAGGCAAATCACGATGATCGCCACATGGGCGCAGATATAGCCCAGTTTGCTGGCACTGCCTTTTTTGGCCGCCAGCAGCAGGCTGCCATCATCACGCTGCTGGCTTTTGACCGCAAATCCGTTGACCTCCAGATAGCGTTGCGCCACAGCCGGCGGCAAGCTTGCCGGAACCAGTGCCGTGTGCTGCATGTGCGCCAGCGAGCGGGCGGTGGCCTGCAGGCGGTAGGAGCGCACTTCGCGCAAAAACGGCGGGATGTTGCGCCACAGGCACAAACCGGTGGAGAGCACCAGAAACAGCATGATCAGCACAAACCACGATGAGGAATACACATCGTAGAGGCCGAGAAAATCGAAAATCGGATGCCAGAACGGCCCGAACTCAACCAGATAACCGGCCGTCGATTCGTTTTGCTTGAGCACGGTGCCGATCACCGAGGCTATGCCCAGCAAGGACAACAAGGCCACCGCAAAACGCATGGAGCTTAAAAAGGCAAACCACGGCCGGCGAATCAGGGGTAATGAAGAAGATTTAGGCATAAACAGGGCTGCTGCACCAACGGTTCCGGTTCCGGAGCAAAACACGCACCACCGGCGCATGTCCCGGCATCCAAAAACACATTATCGGGCCATTCACTTTGTGGCATCGGCGGTTTCAGGCAGCCTTGAGGCTGCCTGAAACAGCAAAAAGACCGCACACGGTGTGCGGTCGTTGAAACAGGCTTGCAGCAATCAATGCAGGCCCTGGATAAAGTTGGCCACCGCATCCACTTCTTCGGCCGTCATGCGCTTGGCAATATCGGCCATGATCGGATTGGTGCGCTGGCCGTTTTGGTAGGCTTGCAGCTGGGTAACGATGTAAGCCTTGTGCTGGCCGCCCAAACGCGGATAGGCCACCGTACCGTCCTTGGCAGTGGAGCCGCCGGGGATGCCGGCGCCGTTCGGGCCATGGCAGGACATACAGGCCGGTACCTTGCTACCGGCCAAGCCGCCGCGGAAAATGCGGGCACCCAACTCCGGATTTTCATTCGGATTGGTCTCGCCGGCTTTCGGATACTGCTTGCTGAAATAAGCGGCCACATCAATGATGTCCTGATCGGTCAGTGCGGCCACCTTGGCATCGGCCGCCATCGCGGCGGCGGCACCGGTGGTGCGTTTGCCGCTTTTGATCAGATGGGTTTCCAAAATCAGGTAATCGGCATTTTGGCCGGCCAGGCGGGGATACATGGCAATACCGCTGTTGCCGTCGGCCGCATGGCAGGCGGCACACACGGTTTGGGCAATCTGTTCGCCACGCGCCACATCGGCTTTGGGAGGGGCGGCGACGGCCAAGCCGGCTGCCGTTACGGCCAAACTCAGTAGGGTCAAACGTTTCATTCAAGTGCTCCTGATTATCCAGCATTGTCCGGCATCACCGGCAACCGCCTGTTGTCACGGATGTTGGCAACGGTTTTTCACACCCGCCAAACCGATATTTTCACAAACATGGTATTCTATACCAAAATCAAACCAATATTCCAGCCATGAAGCTTTTTCAAAACGCAAAATTCCACACCACCGTCAATCATTTGAAAGACTTGCCCGACACCGGCGCCGAAATCGCCTTTGTCGGCCGCAGCAATGCCGGCAAATCCAGTGCCATCAACACCCTGACCAACCACACCCGGCTGGCCTATGTGTCCAAAACCCCGGGCCGCACCCAACACATCAATTTCTTTGAACTCAACAACGGCGGCTTTATGGTGGACTTGCCCGGCTACGGTTACGCCCAAGTGCCGGAAGCCATCCGCAACCACTGGGTGACCTTGTTGGGCCACTACCTGCAACAGCGGCAGCAGCTGATCGGCCTGTTGCTGATCATGGACGCCCGCCATCCGCTCAAAGAACTGGACCGGCAGATGCTGGACTTTTTTGCCCTCACCGGCCGGCCGGTACACATTCTGCTCTCCAAGGCCGACAAATTATCCAAGAACGAACAAATCAAAACCTTGTCTGCCGTCAAACAAGCATTAAAACCGTTTGCCCAACGGCAAACGGTCAGCGTGCAACTATTTTCCAGCCTCAAAAAACAGGGCTGTGACGAAGTGGAACAGGTGGTGGCCGGCTGGTTTGACCGTCACTCAAGCATCGCCACAGCCGATGGCGACATTTGAGGCAAATCGTCAGATTGTGCATACCCCGACTATTGATCGAACATCGCCACAATCTGATCGCTGCCCACCACCGTTGCAAATTCACCATGCAAACTTGCCAATGCCGTGCGGTGAATCACCTCACTATCATAATGTTGGCCATCAAAACCAAGCCGATCAAACGTTGCGGTCGCATCATGCGCCACAAAAGTACGGTACCCGAAATTGCCCGCCATCCGGGTGGTCGTAGAAACACAATGATTGGTCGTCAAACCCACAATGACCAAGGTATCAATACCGGCTTGCTCAAGCTTGATTTGCAAGTCAGTGCCAATAAATGCGCTATTAACCTGTTTATCAATCACGCATTCATTTTCCAGGGGTGCGGTCAGCTCGATAAAGGCGAAACCCGCATGCCGGGGATTGAGCGGCGAGTTTGGCTCGGTGGAATTGTGACGGATATGAAAAATCGGCCAGCCACGTGCCCGCCAGTGGTTCAGCAATTTAAAGCATGCCGTTTCAGCATTCGGATTGTTGCGATTGCCGCCCCAATGTGCTTCATTGGCAAACCCTTTTTGCAAATCAATTAACAGCAATGCGGGATGAGTCATGGATTTCCTCCGTCTCAGTGTTAGAAATAGCCGCGTTGTTTACACAACCGCTTAAAAATCAGCCTGCAACTTACAGGTCGGGCTCAATCATGACAAAGCAGATTGCCCGGCTGCCGCTGAGCAAACGCAAACACCCGTGCGCCGTCGATTGCCGGCAAACAATGCTGCTCAACAAAACCGAACCGAAACCGTCCGGCACCGATGGACAATCCGCTTGAGACCTTTGCCCAAAAATCAGATACGGCTGCCGCTCAAGGTGCCGGGCAGTGACCGCAAAAAAGCGGCCAATTCCGCCGCGTGCGGCATGCCGCTTTGCGCCCCGGTGCGGGTCACCGACAGGGCCGCGGCGGCACAGGCATGCCGCAATGCCTGGGTCGGGCCCAAATGCCAGTAAACGGCCAAGGCCGCATTGAAGGTGTCTCCCGCGCCGGTACTGTCCACGGCCGTCACCGCAAATGCCGGCTGATGTTGCAGATCATGGCTGCCGGCCGCCCGGTAATAGGCCCCTTCGACACCACGGCTCAAGGCCACGGCACAGGGTGCTGCCGCACACAACTCGGCCAGCGGCGTTTCGGCCGGCAAACCCAAACTGGCCACCAACTCATGCGCATTCGGGGTCAGCAGCGTGGTGGCCCGCAGCAAGGCTTCAGGCAGCCTGTGTGCCGGCGCCGGATTGAGCATCAGCGGCTTGCGGTAGTGGCGGGCCATTTCGGCCGCCGCCCACACGCAATCGATCGGAATTTCCAGCTGCACCAGCACCACATCGGCCCGCGCAATGTCGTCGGCCCGGGCCTCGACATCGGCCGGTGTCAGCGCATGGTTGGCACCGGGCACCACAATGATCTGGTTTTCGGCACCGGCCACCGTGATG
>JBHAET010000070.1:0-6031 GCA_041855705.1 Neisseriaceae bacterium | reverse complement strand
GCGGAAAGCGACACCTTGCTGGGACTTGATGCGGTAACCCACCGAAATAACGGTTTCAAGGTCATAAAAGGTAACGGGCCGGTCGGCAGAAGCAATATGCATTTTTTGCATATTGCTTTTTTCACTGATCTCACCTTCATCAACCGCATTGTTGATATGGCGGGAAATCACAGATTGGTCTCTGCCGAATAGTTTCACCATCTGCGCCTGCGACAGCCAAACGGTTTCCTGCCCGAAGCGCACTTCCACTTGGGTTTGCCCGTCGGCGGTTTGGTAGATTTCGATGGGGCTGTGGGTATTCATCAGCATTGTTTTCTGGATGATGGTTTGCCGCCAGGTTTTTCAGGTAGCCTGAGGCGTTTATTCGGGTTGGCCGTTCACAATCACGCGCAGGATCATGTCGCGGAAGGCGACTTCTGGCGGCAGTTCTGGCAACACTTCAACATGCAGCTTGCCGCAACGGGGCGTGTCCGGTTGTGCGCCGTGCACGCCCAAAACGTCGGGGTGCTGTTGGTGCCAGGCCACGGCGCTGCCGGGTTTGAGCGGACAATCGGCACGGCCTTTGACCACGCGGCCGGCAAACTGGTGCAGGCTGCGGTCGTCCAGATGCAGGCTGAAGCTGCTGGCCGACAGGTCGAACAGGTTGAACGACAACCGCTCTTCCTCACCATAATCGTTGGCCGACCACACATCCAGAAAACCGTCGGCATAATCCGGGCCACGCAGGCGGTTGTCAATGATCTGGCTGTTGGCCGGCAGTTTCAGTTCAATCACTTGTTGCCGGTCGGTAAAGGTTTGACCGGCCGAGAGGCAGCGTGACAGGCGGTAGCCGGCCGGTGCCGGCCGGGCGGCGTCGGTGCTGCTGGCTTCGCGGTAATCTCTCGGCTTGGCCGCCGGATACAGCCATTCGATTTCACCGGCCAGGCAGTCAAAGCCGTTGACCGTGTGCGGTGCGGCCAGTTTGGCCACCACTCCGGCACCCCAGGTGGGCGGGGATTTCGGCGGCGGGGCATCTGCGAATACCTCGGGAAAGGAGAGCTGGCGATCCATGGACACAATCGGTACGCCTTGCCACCTCACCGGCTGCGGAAAATCGGCCCGCAGAAAATATTGGTGCCGCGCCCACAGTTCGGTGCCCAGGCTGTCTCGGCTGGGCAGGGTCAGTTTGGTGCCTTTGGGCATGGCGATGCCGGCCAAAACGGTGTCTTCGGTTAGTACTGGCGTGAGCGAGGCGTGATAGCGCGCCAGTGCTTCGTTTTCTTCTTGCAGTTGTCGCTGCCAGTCGGGCATTTCTTTGCTTGGGCCAGCCAGCACCGGCAGCGCAGCCGTCAGCATGGCGGCCAGCAGCAGAGGGCGGATGCATGTGTTCATCGGAACGCCTTTGGGCAGTGCAGGGGCTGACTGCCGGTTTTCAAAAATATCCTTTGCGGCGGCTATACGGGCGGATGTGCCAAGAGGCGGATGCGCAGGTTGCCGCAGCGCTCAATACCCGCCGCACCGTATACATCCAGCACTTCGGGTTCGCCGGCCTGCCACAACACATGGCTGCCCGCCGGCAACGGGCAGGCGGCCGTTGCATGGGCCACTTGGCCGGACAGCCGCCACAGCGTCCGTGTGTCTGTGTTCAGGTCGGCAGCGGCCGATTGCAGTGCAAACCAGTCGCTGGTCAATTGCCCGCTGAACGCCCAAGTATCCAAATGGCCTTGGGGGGCGTCTGGAATCAGCCAGCGGTTGGTGTGCAGCATGCTGCCGGCGGCGGCGCGTACGCTGAACCGGCCGCGCCGATCGCGCAATATTTGGCCGGCCGAGGTGCAGCCGGCAAACTGGTAGCGTGGCCCGGCTTGGGCGGCATCGTCACGGTCATCCCGGTGGTTTTCGTCATTTTGGGGATGGTAGCGCCATTCCACTGTGGCATCCGTGCAGTCAAAACCGTCAATGGTTTGCGGCGTGGCCAATTCGGTTGCCAGGCCGTGTCCCCAAGTCACGCGGGTGGTGGCAAATTCGCCGTGGTTGCTGCCGTCCTGGTGCGTTTCCAAATTGCGCTTGATCGAACGGATGGCCAGTCCCTGCCACGACACCGGACGGGAAAACTCGGCCTGCTCGAAATATTCCGGCTTCACCCATTGCTTGCCAACGGCATTGTGGTGCAGCAATTGCAGCCGGGTGCCGGCCGGCATCGCAATGCCGGCCAAGACGGTGTCCTGTTGCAGGGTGGGGGTACGCTTCGCTTCTTCAGCGGCAATTTCTTGTGCCACGCGCTTGCTGATCATGAGCAAATCCAGCCACTGCCACAACAGAAAACTCCACAGCAAGGCATAAACCAGCCGCGACCAGGGGTGCGAACGCAGCCGGGCGCGGGCCGATGGCAGCCAGATCAAACGCAATACCCAAACCAACAACACCAGCGCCGCCACCGGACCGAGAAGGTAAACCAGCAGCAGGAGCAAGGAAGGGCTATAGGGAATCATGCATCATCCGTTCGGCGGTGATTTCAGGCAGCCTCAGCCCCAGATCAGCCACAGTCCGACCGCCGTCAGCACCGCCATGGCCAATAAGGCCAGCAACAGTGCGACCAACGGGGATTGGAGCAACCGGCGCACAGGAGGGTCTGGGTGGCGCATGACGGGGTACGCGGTTTCAGGCAGCCTGCTGTTGCTTTAACAGCGGAAAGCCCAGTTTTTCGCGGCTCTCCACAAATTTCTGCGCCACAATCCGGCTCAAAGCGCGGATGCGGCCGATATAGGTGGCGCGTTCGGTCACCGAAATGGCGCCGCGGGCGTCCAGCAAATTAAAGGTGTGGCCGGCTTTGAGCACCAGTTCGTAAGCAGGCAGCGCCAGGCTTGCGTCTTCCACTTCCAGCAAACGTTTGGCCTGCGCCTCGTAATCGTTAAACTGGCGCAGCAGCCATGCGGCATCGCTGTATTCGAAGTTATAGGTGGACTGTTCCACTTCGTTTTGGTGGTACACATCGCCGTAGGTCACGGTTTGGCCATCGGGCGTGCGGCTCCACACCAGGTCATACACGTTTTCCACGCCTTGCAGGTACATGGCCAAGCGTTCGATGCCGTAAGTGATTTCGCCAAGCACGGGGGTGCAGTCAATGCCGCCCACCTGTTGAAAATAGGTAAACTGGGTCACTTCCATGCCGTTGAGCCACACTTCCCAGCCCAGACCCCAGGCGCCGAGGGTGGGGTTTTCCCAGTCGTCTTCCACAAAGCGGATGTCGTGCACTTTGGGGTCGATGCCCAGTTCGCGCAGCGAATCCAGATACAGGTCCTGAATATTGGCCGGTGCCGGTTTCAAGGCTACCTGAAACTGGTAATAGTGTTGCAACCGGTTGGGGTTGTCGCCGTAGCGGCCGTCTTTCGGGCGGCGGGAAGGTTGCACATAAGCGGCAAACCACGGTTCGGGACCAAGCGCGCGCAGACAGGTGGCCGGATGGCTGGTGCCGGCGCCCACTTCCATGTCGAAAGGCTGGATGATGGTGCAGCCTTTGTCGGCCCAGAAGGTTTGCAGTTTGAAAATGATTTGTTGGAAGGTGAGCATGGCGGCTGCCTTGAAACGACAAAGGCGCTATTTTACTGCGCCGCCGCACGCTTGAACACCCGCCGCCGCGATTTGCCACCGGTGGGGTGGAGTGTGCGCCGGCTTGACAGCGGGCAGGGCATTGATTAAAATTCGCCAATTCGGCCAGAAATCGAGCGGCAGTATTCGCTCAACCTGTTTCCAGTCGGCCGATTTCCCGACCTTTGCTTCCCAACCATTTCCGAATCCCGACTTCCGCTTCCCTGATTCACGACCCGACAAGGCATGGGCAATGCCGGCAATATTGCCGGTGGATGTGCCGTAACCGGGTGCTGCAAATGCGGTGCGGATGGTTTCACGATTTTGTCCGCTGACCCTTTTCCATTCTGATCTTATGCACGTTTCCGAACTTCAAACCCAACACGTTTCCCAATTAATCGAACAAGCCGAATCGCTGGGCATTGAAAATGCCAACCGGCTGCGCAAGCAAGACCTGGTGTTTGCCATTGTGCGCATTCTGATGAAGCGCGGCGAGGCCTTTACCTGCTCCGGCACGCTGGAAATCCTGCCCGACGGTTTCGGCTTTCTGCGCAGCATGGACACGTCCTATCTGGCCGGGCCCGACGATATTTACGTATCACCCAGCCAGATCCGCCGTTTCAATCTGCACACCGGCGACACCATTGAGGGCAGCGTGCGGGTGCCCAAGGATAATGAGCGCTATTTTGCGCTGGTCCGGCTGGACAAAATCAACGGCGACGATCCGGAAGTGTGCAAGCACAAAATCCTGTTCGAAAACCTGACCCCGCTGTTTCCGACCCGCCAGTTTGTGCTGGAGCGCGACATCAAGGCGGAGGAAAACCTGACCAGCCGCGCCATCGACCTGATTGCCCCGGTCGGCATGGGGCAGCGGGCCTTGCTGGTGGCGCCGCCCAAATCCGGCAAAACCGTGATGCTGCAAAACATCGCCCATGCGATTACCGCCAATTATCCCGAGGTGGAACTGATTGTGCTGCTGATCGACGAGCGTCCGGAAGAGGTGACCGAGATGACCCGCTCGGTGCGCGGCGAGGTGGTGTCTTCCACCTTTGACGAGCCGGCATCACGCCATGTGCAGGTGGCCGAAATGGTGATCGAAAAGGCCAAGCGGCTGGTGGAACACAAAAAAGACGTGGTGATCCTGCTCGATTCGATTACCCGCTTGGCACGTGCCTACAACACCGTGGTGCCGGCCTCCGGCAAAATCCTCACCGGCGGGGTGGATGCCAACGCCCTGCACCGGCCGAAACGCTTTTTCGGTGCCGCGCGCAATGTGGAAGAAGGCGGTTCGCTGACCATCATTGCCACCGCACTGGTGGACACCGGCAGCCGGATGGATGATGTGATTTACGAAGAATTCAAGGGCACCGGCAATATGGAATTGCATCTGGACCGCCGCATGGCCGAAAAACGCCTGTTTCCGGCCATCAACATCAACCGTTCCGGCACCCGCCGCGAAGAATTGCTCGTTTCCAACGAGCAATTGCAAAAAATGTGGCTGTTGCGCAAATTCCTGCACCCGATGGACGACATCGAGGCGATGGAATTTCTGGTCAACAAGCTGAGGTCGTCCAAAAACAATGCCGACTTTTTTGATCTGATGCGCGGTGGCAAATAAACCGGCCATTGCCATGCACGACACCGCTTTGCAACTGGCCGTGGTGGGCCACACCAACACCGGCAAAACCTCGCTGCTGCGTACCCTGCTGCGTGACGAACAGTTTGGCGAGGTGCGCAATCAGGCGGCCACCACCCGGCATGTGGAAGCCGCGGCCATCGGCCGTGATGGCGATGTCTGGGTGCAGCTGTATGATACGCCGGGGCTGGAGGATGCCGGCGGCGTGCTGGACTGGCTGGAGCAGCACACCCCGGCGCGGGATGACGGTATTGAGCGTTTGCGCCAGTTTCTCGACAGCCCGGCGGCGGCCGGCGAATTCAATCAGGAAGCCAAGGTATTGCGCCAGCTGCTCTGCAGCGATGCCGCACTGTATGTGATTGACGCCCGTGAACCGGTGCTGGCCAAATACAAAGACGAACTGACCATTTTGTCGTGGTGTGCCAAGCCGCTGATGCCGGTGTTCAACTTTACCGCCGGCAACGACACCGAAGCCTGGCGCGCCATGCTGGCCCGCCGCGGCCTGCATATCAGCAGCAGTTTTGATACGGTGGCATTTGATTTTGAAGGTGAAATGCGGCTGTGGACCAATCTGGCCACCATGCTGCCGGCAGCCGGCAGCTTGAATCTGTTGCGCGCAACCCGTCGTGCGGAGTGGCAGCAACTGGACCGGCAGGCACGCAGCGAAATTGCCGATTTTCTGTTGCAGGCAGCGGCCTGCCGCCGCGAAATCGATGCCGATGCCGACCCCGGTCCGGTGTTGCAGCAGATGCAGCAGCACATCCGCGATGGCGAGGCACAGTTGCAACGCCGGCTGTTACAGCACTACCGTTTTTATCAGGAGGCGGTGCG
>JBHAET010000069.1:0-5551 GCA_041855705.1 Neisseriaceae bacterium | reverse complement strand
GCCTGGCAGCAGCGTTGCGGCCGCCACCATTTGCCGTGGCAGGTGGCCGATCCCTACCGGGTGTGGCTGTCGGAAATCATGTTGCAGCAAACCCAGGTTGCCACGGTATTGAATTATTATCCGCGCTTTGTCGCTACCTTTCCGACCGTGGCCGATCTGGCGGCAGCAGAGCAGGATGCGGTGCTCCGTGTGTGGCAAGGTTTGGGTTATTACAGCCGAGCACGCAATCTGCACCGTGCGGCACAGCAGGTCATGGCGGATTTTGGCGGCCGTTTTCCGCAACAGCGCGTCGAATTGGAGCAATTGTGCGGCGTGGGGCGCAGCACGGCAGCGGCGATTGCTGCCTTTGCCTATGGCCGGCGAGAGGCAATTTTGGACGGCAATGTCAAACGGGTGCTGTGTCGGGTGTTTGCCCGTGATGGCGATCCGCAGGACAAAGCGTTTGTCGACAGCTTGTGGCAGTTGGCCGAAAGACTGCTGCCAGAGGATGGGGTGCAGATGGCGGCTTACACCCAGGGTTTGATGGATTTGGGTGCCACCGTGTGCAAGCGCAGCCGTCCCGACTGTGACCGTTGTCCGATGGCCGGTCGCTGTTTGGCATTAGCGCAGAACCGGGTGGCGCAGCTGCCGCGGCGCAAAACGGCGGTGGCTGTGACGGTCTTGCCGCTTTATTGGTTGTTGCTGTATCGCGAAGATGGTGCCCTGTGGCTGGTGAAACGGCCGCAACAGGGCATTTGGGGCGGACTGTGGTGTGTGCCGTGCGTTGAAAGCCTGGCAGCGGCGCAAGCCGGTGGTGCAGCGGTGGGGGTGGTGGCGGACGAATGGGACGAGTTGCCGGAAATTCAGCACCGCCTCACCCACCGCCTGTTGCAGATCACGCCGTTGCGGTGTCGCATCAGGCTGCCTGAAAACCGGCTGCCGGATGCTGCGGGTCGATGGGTGCTGCCGGCAGAATGGGCGGAATACGGTTTGCCCAAACCACTGGCACGCCATCTGGGGGTGTGATGCCGGAGCGATGGCAGGTGGTCGGTTTTACAGGGCGCGCTCATGCCACAACGGTACGCCGCTTTGACGGCTGAGCCGTTGCAGGTAGTCGCGCACTGCGGCGGGCCACTGGACATCACGCACCAGGGTCAGGTTGCGCAACACCGGAAACAGCAGAATGTCCTCAATCGCAGCCGGAAGGGCTGCTTCTGCTGTGCTGCCTTCGGATAACTGCGGTGCCAATAGTGGTACCAAGGCCTGCAGATCGGCATTGAGGCGTGAGCGGTATTCGTCACTGCGCGCCCAATGGTCGTCAAAGTCGCCGATGACGGCACTTTTCTTGTTGACGAAATATGCCACCGCCTGTGGAGTGGCGAATTCTGCCAGTCCGGCCTTGATTACCCGCGGCCACACCAGAAAGCGTTGGTAGTGATCAATCTGTTCCAACCAGGCAACGATTTCCGGGCGCTGTCTCGGGTCCAGCGGCTGGCCGTCCAGTGCATCAATATATTGCACAATGTCCAGGCTTTCGCCCATGGCGCTGCCATCGTCCTTGACCAGAATCGGCAGCATTTTCTTGCCGATCAGCTGAATCGGGGTGGCCTCGTCGTCACTGGCCAAAAAGCGGTTGTCCAGCGGCCGGTTTTTCAGGCCGAAAATCATCCGCGCCCGGGTGCAGAACGGGCAGTGGTCGTAGGTATACAGGTGCATGGCAAAACCTCGTGATTACTTGGAATGGGTATGGATTGCTGGGATAATGCAGCCGGCCAATCATCATGAGAAACCTGTGCAACCCCCCAGCTGTGGCGTATTTTTGCGTTGCGCGCTGCTCGCTCGCTTAGCCTATGGTGTGATATGTCTGCGCTTGCTGTACTGCTGCGCCTTGAACGGCTCTACATCTGGGAGCAAGAGTCTCTCATGAATCCATTATTATCATAACGCGGAACACAACCATGCAAACAGCGCTTTCTTCTCATGCTCCCCATGCCGGAGCACCCGATGTGGCGGCCGTGGCCGCTTTTTTGCAGCAAGCCCAGCAACGCATCAGCCAGGCCCTGGCCGCAGCGGATGGCGCTGCGGCTTTTCAGGTTGATGACTGGCAAAGCCGTTTGGGCCAGGGGCGCAGCATGGTGCTGCGCGAGGGGGCGGTATTCGAGCAGGCCGGGGTCAATTTTTCGCATGTCCAAGGCAAGGCCATGCCCTCATCGGCCACCGCCCACCGTCCGGAGCTGGCCGGTGCCGCATTTGAGGCGATGGGGGTGTCGCTGGTGGTGCATCCGCGCAACCCCCATGTGCCGACCAGTCATGCCAATGTGCGGCTGTTCGTGGCCTATCCGGTGGACGCGGCTCCGGTGTGGTGGTTTGGCGGCGGGTTTGATTTGACGCCGTTTTATCCGGTGGATGAAGACATTGTGCATTGGCACCGGGTGGCGCGCGACGTGTGCGCGCCGTTCGGCCCCGAGGTGTACGGCGAATTCAAGCACTGGTGCGACCGTTATTTTTATTTGAAGCACCGCGACGAGTGCCGCGGGGTGGGCGGCCTGTTTTACGACGACCTCAACCGCTGGGATTTCGACACCTGTTTTGCCCTGACGCGCGCGGTGGCCGACGGTTATCTGGATGCCTATCTGCCGATTGTTGCCCGGCGCAAAGACATCGCTTACGGTGAAGCGGAACGTGCGTTCCAGCTTTACCGGCGCGGCCGTTATGTCGAATTCAATCTGGTGTGGGACCGCGGCACTTTGTTCGGTCTGCAAAGCGGCGGCCGCACCGAATCGATTTTGATGTCGATGCCGCCGCTGGTGCGTTTTGAATATGGTTATGTCCCGGCGGCCGGTTCGGCCGAAGCACGGCTGGCCGATTATCTGCGGCCGCGCGACTGGCTGGCGCCGGAAGCGGTTTGAAATTGATTTTTCATGGGAAGTCATGTTTTCAGGCAGCCTTGCAGGCTGCCTGAAAACATCTGGGTGCATCAAAAGCATGACATGGATGCCGTTTGATGTTATAACCACAATTGTTAAGAATAATAAATTTGCGACAAAACATGCTGGCTTTTGCCACTGTGCTGTCGCCATTCCGTTGCCGGTCGTGCAATGGCCGAGACCTTTGCAAAAATACCCGATGGGGATGCAGATTTTGAAGCTGGTGCGATGTGATGAGCGCAGGCATTGTGCGATGGGGCGATCAAGCACCGTGCACAGCCCAGGTGGTGTTTTTGCAAAGGTCTCGGGCCAGATGGCCGGTGTGTCCATCTAGAGCAGAACCTAAGGAGAAACCATGGCCGATTTTGATACCGGTTTGGAACGCAACCGTGCCAACTATGCCGCATTAACCCCCATCGACTATCTCAAGCGGGCCGCCGAGGTCTATGGCTACAAAACCGCCATTGTACACGGTGATCTGCGCCAGACCTGGGCGGAAACCTACGACCGTTGCCGGCGGCTGGCCTCGGCACTGCGCCAGCTGGGCGTGGGTCGCAATGTGACGGTGGCGGTGTTGATGCCCAACACCCCGGCCATGGTGGAAGCACATTTCGGCGTGCCGATGTCCGGCGGCGTGCTGTGTACGCTCAACATCCGGCTGGATGTGGAAGGACTGATTTTCTGCCTGCAACATGGCGAAGCCAAGGTGCTGCTGGTGGACAGCGAATTTGCCGATTACATCCCGCGCATCAAAACCCGGATGCCGGAAGTCAAAATCATTCAGGTCAATGACCTGCTGGGCCCGCAAGACGCCCCGCATTACGGCGATGACGAATACGAACATCTGCTGGCTTCGGCCCAGGACTTGGACAACTGGGTGTGGCCCGAAGACGAATGGGATGCCATTGCCCTCAATTACACTTCCGGCACCACCGGCAATCCCAAAGGCGTGGTTTACCACCACCGCGGTGCCGCCATCAATGCGGTTTCCAATATTCTGGAAGCCGACATGCCCAAATTCCCGGTGTATTTGTGGACCCTGCCGCTGTTTCACTGCAACGGCTGGTGTTTTGCCTGGACGCTGGCCGCCCGCGCCGGTGTGAATGTGTGCCTGCGCAAATTTGAACCCAAGCTGTGTCTGGATCTGATTCGCGAGCACAAAGTCACCCATTATTGTGCGGCGCCGATTGTGCATGCCGCCATGGCGCATGCGCCGGCCGATCAGAAAGCCGGCATCGACCATCCGGTCAAAGGCCTGATTGCCGGTGCCGCGCCACCGGAAGCAGTGTTAGCCAGCATGGAGGAAATGGGCTTTGACATCACCCATGTTTACGGCCTCACCGAAACCTATGGTCCGGCCTCTTTGTGCGTAACCCATGCCGATTGGGACGACAAAACCGTGACCGAGCGTGCCACCCTCAAGGCACGCCAGGGGGTGCGCGGGACCATGCAGGCCGGTTTGCAGGTGTTTGATGAAATCAACATGCAGCCGGTGGCCTGGGATGGAGAAAGCATGGGCGAACTGATGTTCCGCGGCAATATCGTGATGAAAGGCTACCTGAAAAATCCGGAAGCTACCGAAAAAGCCTTTGCCGGTGGTTGGTTCCATACCGGTGATTTGGGCGTGCAATATCCCGACGGTTATGTGCAGATCAAGGACCGCAGCAAGGACATCATCATCTCTGGCGGTGAAAACATCTCCAGTATTGAGGTGGAGGATGTGGTGTACAAACATCCGGCGGTGATGAATGCGGCAGTGGTGGCCCTGAGCGATGAAAAATGGGGCGAAGTGCCGGTGGCTTTTGTCGAAATCAAGCCCGAACAGCAGGTGACGGCCGAAGAGCTGACCGAGTGGTGCCGCGAACATCTGGCTCGCTTCAAAGTGCCGAAAAAATTCATTTTTGGCGAACTGCCGAAAACCGCGACCGGCAAAATCCAGAAATTCGAATTGCGCCGGATTGCCAAGGAAGAGTTGAACCAGTCTTCCTGATTGGACACCGGCAGCCGTTTGCGGCGGCTGCCTTGTCGCACCGAAACCGGCCGGTTATACTGTGCCGGTTTTTTGATTGAGACCGGAACATAAAGGAAACCGATATGAGCGTTGCCAACCGCGTGAAGCGTGCTGTCTGCCGTCCGTTGGCGGGTGTGCTGTTGTCTGCCGGCTTGTTGGGTGGTTGCAGCACCGTGGCCGACATGGTGGGACATGACACCCACAGCCTGAACATGGCCGCCGGCCAAAGCTACCAGCAGGTATTGCAGGAGGCGCGCAGCAAACGTGCCATCGACACCACTTCGGCCACTGCCCGCCGGGTACAAACCGTGTTCAAACGCATGCGTCCGTTTGCCGATGAGGCCAACCAAACCGGTGTGCCGTTTGACTGGCAGATGACGGTGATTCGCAGCAACGAATTGAATGCCTGGGCCATGCCCGGCGGCAAAATGGCAATGTACACCGGATTGGTGGAACGGCTGAAGCTGAGCGATGCCGAAATCGCCGCCGTGATCGGTCACGAGATGACCCATGCCCTGAACGAGCACAGCAAGAAAGCGGTTGGCCAACAGGTGTTGACCGGTTTGGCACTGGAGGTTGGCGGTCAGATTCTGGCCAGCCAAACCGGCATCAGCTCCGGAACCCTGAGTACGTC
>JBHAET010000068.1:0-16848 GCA_041855705.1 Neisseriaceae bacterium | reverse complement strand
TTAAAGTGGCGTTGATGGCGGAGCTGTTGGGTGCGGAAGACGGCATGGGCGCACGTTTGGCCGCGGCGAGAGCCATGCTGGATATGCAGGAAGTGCTGGCTTATGTGTGGATTGTGTTGGCGATGATTTTTATTGTGGAATACTTGATTGTCGAACCGCTGAAAATCCTGTTGATGCCTTGGGAGCAGCAAACTGCTTTCAGGTAGCCGAAGCAGCCGCAAGAAAGGAAAGATTATGTTGATAACAGTAAGGCCGTCTGAACCATGTTGACGGTCAAACATCTCAACCACAGTCTGTTCGGCGACGACATCGTGCGCGATTTCCATCTCAGCGTCGCGCCCGGCGAGGCGGTGTGTCTGTACGGCCCGTCGGGGTGCGGCAAAACCACCGTATTGCGCATCATCGCCGGTTTGCTGGACGCCGACAGCGGCACGGTCACCAACCGTTTCCGCTGCACCCGCTATCTGTTTCAGGAACATCGCCTGCTGCCGTGGCGCACCTTGTGGGAAAACGTGCTGCTGACGGCGGCCGATCCCGACGGCGGCGACACCCGCCAACGGGCACGCAAATTGTTGCAGCAGCTGAATCTGGCACCCGGCGACTGGCACAAATATCCCGACGAATTGTCGGGCGGAATGCGCCAGCGCACGGCTTTGGCTAGAGCTTTGCTCGACAAGCCCGATTTGCTGCTGTTGGACGAGCCGTTCTCCGCATTGGATTACGAATTGAAACGGCGCTTATACCGCTGGCTGAACGGCTATATTTCAGACGGCATGGCCGTGGTGATGGTCTCGCACGACCGCTTTGAAACCCTGCATATGGCACACCGTATCTATCTCTTGGATCACAAACCGGCGCACTGCCGCCTCATCGTCGAACCGCAAGGGCAGCCCGAAAGCCGCAGCGACGAGCTGATCCGTGATTATTTGCAGCAAGATTTTTGGCAGGCACACGATGAATAAATTTGCCGCTTGGCCGCAAGTGGTCGCCAGTTTTATCGCTTATCCCTTCCGGCTGTATTTTTTGTTGTCGGCATTCAGCATCGTGCCGCTGGCTTGGGTGTGGACGTTCACCTCCGTCGGCTGGTGGCCGCCCGCCGTTGCGCCTGTCGATTTCCATGCCTACGGTTTTTTGAATATTGTCGGCGGTGCCGCTTTTGCCGGCTTCCTGTTTACCGCCATGCCGGAATGGACGCACCATACCCGCAACCTGAGCCGGCACGCGGCCACTACCGCCGTTCTCTGGCTTCCCGCAACGCTTAGCGCGCTGTTTTCGTCCACAATCTCCGCCTGGCTGATGCTGCCGTTTTGGCTTTATCTGCTGGGCTTTTGCACCGTCTTGGCCCGCCGCGCCCGCGACGACAGCCAAGTTGCGCTGCTGCTGGTATTAATCTGCATTACCCTGCTCAACACCTGCTTTGCTTACACCGGCCAGTTGTTTTGGTTGAAACAATTAGCCCACGCTTTCATCATCGGTGTGCTGCTGGTGATGTTCCGCATCGGCAAAGCCATCGGACAAAAAGCCTTGGAAGATACGCCGCTGGCGCATTGTGTGTTTATACCAAACCCGTTTTACCGCAATTTATCGGTCTGGTTTCTGTATGCTTACTTAGCTGCCAATATCTTTTTAAACGACACCGCCACATCATCATGGCTGAGTTTGGCGGTCGGTTTGGCGGTATTGGGCAGACTGCGCGAATGGCATCATACCGTGCTGCTGCGCCGTTATTATGTGCGCTGGTATTACCTGACCCTGCTGCTCTTGGGAGCGGGCTATATCTGGCAGGGCTGGGCTGGGCTGTTTTCAGACGGCCTGAGCCTGCCGTTTCATTTGCTGATGATAGGCGGTTATCTGCTGATGCTGATGCAGGTGTTCAGCATCGCCGGAGCCGTACACAGCAGTCTCAAACTGCATTACCCGTTCGCCAGCCGCGCAGGCTTGCTGCTGATTACGGGGGCAGCCCTCAGCCGCAGCGCCGCTGCCGCCTACTGGCCGCAATATTATGAATGGTTGGCTTTTTATCTGCCGGCCGTTTTGCTTTCGCTGGCATTCATGCTCTACCTGCCGGTGTATCTACGGATTTTTATCGCCAACCCGCCGCTGCCGGTTACGCCGGCCGGCACTGAATCACAGCCGTAAAAATCCTGTGCATGAACAAAATGCGGGCGCAACCTGCCGGACTGTGTATTTGAAGCGGACGGCTGCTTTCTTCGGCGCACGGCTTCGGGAGTGTGACGGGTGCGGCCGGTTCGGATTGCGGAACCATGATGGGGAATAAGCTGATTGACCCGGCAGTATAAAGAACGGGTAATTGGATAATCGGATAAAAGCCTCAGGCCGTCTGAAAACTGTTTTTCAGACGGCCTTTTTTTAAACATCTATCTGAAAAGAATCTTTTACACTCGGCTTGCAAGGTAATTTGATTTATATCAATAAATTGATTTCCGCAATCCATAAGATACCATATCTAGTAGTTTCAAGATAATTTAAATACTAAATATGCTATCGCTATGTGCCGACTGAGATTTGTAACGGAAGAAATCGTATGGCAGGAAGTGCCGGGTGAGGTAACGCTGGCCTTTCTGTTTTCCGGTTGTCCGTTGCGCTGCAAGGGCTGCCATAGTGCTGATGCTTGGAAAGCAGGAACGGGTACCGTATTAACCGAAGATTATCTGAAAGGCCGTCTGAAACAGTATCAAGGGTTGATTACCTGCGTGCTGTTTTTGGGCGGAGAATGGCAGCCGGACGCATTGGAAACCATGTTGCAGATTGTGAATGAAGCGGGTTTGAAAACCTGCCTTTATACCGGTTTGGAGCGGGAAGAGCTTTCAGACGGCCTTCTGCCTTATCTCACTTATTTGAAAACCGGTCGCTGGATTGCCGGGCTTGGCGGGCTGAACAGCCCGATAACCAACCAGCGGTTTACCGATCTTCGTTTAGGTGCCGACCTGAACCACTTATTCATCAGAGGAGAAACACCATGATCAGGCTGAGTCCCGAACAGTTGGCAGGCAAGCTGAAATTTATGGACGATTATATCTCGGCGCATAATGCGGCCGACGGCTCTAAAATGGATGCGAATGCCAATGTTACCCACAAAAACATCGCAACGATGGAAAGCGAGTTGATGAAAGATTTTCTGGTGCAGGTCAACCGTGCGCAGGTTTGCCGGAAAATCACGGAATTGTTCGGTCGGGAATGGGCGGACGAATATATCCGCCAGATTGAGGCACACGAGATTTATGTGCACGATGAAACCAGTTTGAAGCCTTATTGTGTGTCGGTAACACTGTATCCGTTTTTGCGCGACGGCCTGACCAAATTGGGCGGCGAATCGAGAGCGCCGCAACATCTGGCTTCGTTTTGCGGGTCGTTCATCAATCTGGTGTTTGCCATCAGTGCGCAATTTGCCGGTGCCGTGGCCACTGTTGAATTTCTCACCTATTTTGATTATTTTGCCCGTCGCGATTTCGGCGGCGATTATTTGGAAATGCATACCGAAGAAATCAACAATCACTTGCAGCATGTGGTGTACAGCATCAACCAACCTGCGGCCGCACGTGGTTATCAGAGTGTGTTTTGGAATATTTCCGTGTATGACCGCCATTATTTCGAGGCGATGTTCGGCGATTTTGTGTTCCCCGATTTCAGCCAACCAGAATGGGAAAGCGTAGCCCGCCTGCAAAACTATTTCTTGAAATGGTTCAATTGTGAGCGCACCAAAGCCATTCTCACTTTTCCGGTTGTTACGGCCGCGATGCTTACCGAAAACGGCCGGTGCAAAGACGATGAATTTGCCGGACAAATGGCACAAGAATTGGCGGAAGGCAATTCGTTTTTCGTTTACCTTTCCGACAACCCCGACTCGCTGGCTTCCTGCTGCCGCTTGCGCAACCGGATTGACGACCGGACATTTTCTTATACGCTCGGTGCGGGCGGTGTGGCCACCGGCTCGATTAATGTGATTACTCTCAACATGAACCGTTTGGAGCAAGACGGGCGCGATCTTACGGAAGAGGTCAGCAAACTGCACCGCTATCAATATGCTTACCGCAAACTGATGGAAGAATATCAGGCCGCCGGCATGTTGCCCGTGTATGATGCAGGCTTTATCACGCTGGACAAACAGTTTCTCACCATCGGCATCAACGGTATGGCGGAAGCGGCGGAATCGCAAGGCATCAAGGTGGGATACAATCCGGAGTATGTTTCATTCGTACAAGGCCGTCTGAAAACCATATTCGAGGCCAATCAAGCTGCAGCCAAACAATACGGCGTGAAGTTCAATACCGAGTTTGTTCCCGCGGAAAACCTCGGTGTGAAAAACGCCATGTGGGATAAAATCGATGGCTACAAAGTGCCGCGCGATTGCTACAACTCTTATTTCTATGTGGTGGAGGATCAAAGTATTAACGCACTCGATAAATTTTTGCTGCACGGTAAAGAATTAATCGACTGGTTGGACGGCGGTTCGGCGCTCCATCTGAATTTGGATGAAGCATTAACTGCCGGGGGGTATCGTTCACTGTTGGATATTGCGGCCAAAACCGGTTGCAATTATTTCTGTGTGAACGTGCGCATTACCATCTGCAACGATTGCGGCCATATCGACAAACGCACTTTACATTCATGCAGTGCTTGCGGTTCGCATGATATCGATTACGGCACACGTATTATCGGCTACTTGAAACGGGTGTCTGCTTTCAGTAGCGGGCGGCGTAAAGAGCATGCTTTGCGTTATTACCATCGCAACGCAGCATAGCAATTTCCGAATAGCCATGGATTTGCGATAAAAGAAGCCAAACGGACATGATGGGTTTATGTCCGTTTGGCAAGATGGCAATTATCCACCTATCAATCAGATTATTTATTGATTACGGCAATCCCCGATTTATCTGGGCGATTGGTGTGAGATGCAGATGAAGACTGCCCGGGTGCAGCCCGATACAGCGTAGTCAAAGTTTCGTGATGTAACAGGTCGGATAAAAAATAGCGGTCCAAATGGTTTAGGAAGGCTTGTGCGGCACCGGAAAGCATGCCGGCCAGCTGGCAGTTGGGTGCGATACAACAGCGGTTGTTGTGGCCCATACATTCCACCAGCTGCATGGGCTCCATTTCGCGCACCACAGCGCCAATGCTGATGTCTTTCGGTGCAATGGCCAGATAAAGGCCGCCGTTTTTGCCGCGTATGCTGTTGAGAAAGCCGGACTTTACCAATGAAGCGCACACTTTCATCAAGTGGCTTTGTGAGATCCGGTAACTTTCGGCAATGTCGGCAATATTGATTAAGCGGTCATGATGGACGGCAGCGTAAATCAAAACACGCAAAGCATAATCTGTGTGTTGGGTCAGGTACATGGTTTTCGTGGCGGGAAAATAAAGACAGAGGCTACCTGAAAGTTTTCAGGTAGCCTAAATTATAATAAATATTATCTAATATTCAAATGCTTAATTTTATTTATGCTTTAGCAACTTCACCACTTGCCAGAAAATGCAGAGTGCGCCGGCGATAAATACCACATCGCCGATGGTGCGGATCCAGCGCAGGGTTTGCAGAAAGTCCTGCTGCATAAAGCCTTCGCTGCGGGCGTACCATAAACCCTCCGCGATGCTGGCGTGTGCTTGGTAGATGCCGATGGGGAGTAAGCTGGTAGCAATCATTAATACCAAACCCCAGTTAAGACTCCAAAAACCGATTTTCATCAATTTATCGTCAAATGCCGCATGGGGACGCAGGTAGCGTGCAATCAACAGCACAAAGCCTAAAGCCAGGAAACCGTATACGCCGAATAAGGCCGCATGTGCATGTACTGCCGTGGTATTCAAACCTTGGATGTAATATAGGGAAATCGGCGGATTGATCATGAAGCCGAACACCCCTGCACCCAACATATTCCAAAACGCTACTGCTACAAAACAACGTACCGGCCATGCCAAACGCTGCATCCACGGAGTTTGGTGTTGCAAACGCCAGTGCTCCCAAGCTTCATAGCCCAATACAATCAACGGCACCACTTCCAAAGCGGAAAAAGAAGCGCCAATGGCCATGATGGGCGTGGTTGTGCCCGAGAAGTACAGGTGGTGGAAAGTACCGGGTACGCCGCCAACCAGAAACAGTGAGGCTGAAGCCAGCGCTGAAGCCGTAGCCAGGCGTTTGGACACCAAGCCCAAATTGACGAAGATGAATGCCAAGGCGGCCGTGGCGAAAACTTCAAAAAAGCCTTCCACCCACAAATGTACTACCCACCAGCGCCAGTATTCCATAATAGAGAGATTGGTACGTTCTCCATAGAACAAACCGGAACCGTAAAACAGACCAACGGCCAGTACGGAGGCAAAAAACAGTGCCAACAGATTTTTATCGCCAGGCTGTTTAAAGGCAGCCACGGTGCCGCGCAGCATCAAGACCAGCCAGAACAAAATACCGACATATTTCAGGATCTGCCAGAAACGCCCCAAATCAATGAATTCGTAGCCTTGGTGCCCGAACCAAAAATTGAGGTGCGCCGGCATTTGATGAGCCAATGCAAAGTAGTTGCCGGCGAATGAACCGACTACCACAATTACCAAAGCCCAAAACAAAGCATCTACACCGATTTTCTGCCATTTCGGATCCCGGCCGCCATTAATGATGGGAGCCAGAAACAGGCCGGCGGCTAAAAAGGCGGTGGCAATCCAGAACAGGGCAGTTTGAATATGCCAAGTGCGCACCAGAGCGTAAGGGAAGTATTGAGACACATCAATACCGTAAAACTGCTGTCCCTCAACCGTATAGTGTGCGGTGAAACCACCCAGAAACACTTGTGCCGCAAACAGTGCTACTACCAAAAACAGATATTTGCCCAATGCTTTTTGGGAGGGAGTTAAAGCCACCTTGGTCAGAGGATCTACCGGAGGCATTTCTGTCTCTTCTTCGTCTTTGGCACGCAGAAACGCCCAGCCCCAAACTAAAAATCCGATACCCGCAATCAGAAACACCACGCTGGCTACCGACCAGACCACGTTTTCGGCTGTAGGCACATTATTAACCAAAGGTTCGTGCGGCCAGTTGTTGGTATAAGTCGCCGCGCTGCCGGGCCGTTCGGTGCTTGCAGCCCACGAAGTCCAGAAAAAGAAATCGGTCAAACGTTCGCGCGCTTCTGCATCCGGCAGGGTGTTGTCCTTCATGGCAAAGCTTTCACGCGTTTTTTTCAGAGCAGGATCATCGCCATACAGTGCCTGATAGTATTCGGCGGTTTGTGCAATCGCCAAAGCCCGCGTAGCAGAAATCGATACCTTGCCTTGTCCGTCGATACTGTTGTTCCTGTATTCTTTGGCCAACTGTGCTTTCAAAACAGCCTGCTCGCCTTCATCCAATGTCTCAAAGGATTTGCCGTACTGCTGCTGTGCGCTGATTGCCAACCAGGTAACGGCTTCCCGGTGTAGCCAATCGGCAGTCCAGTCCGGTGCCTGATAGGCGCCGTGACCCCAAATGGAACCCAGTTGCATACCGCCGGTACTTTGCCAAGCCGATTGACCCTGCAAAATATCTTCTTTACTCATGATCACCGTGCCGTCCGCCGTTACATATTGTTCCGGAATAGGCGGAGCCTGCTTATACACTTCGGTACCGAAATAGCCGAGTATGGAAAATGTAACCAGCAAAACGGCCATTAGTGTGTACCATAGTTTTTTATACTGTCCCATGGTTTGCTCCTTACTTGAAAGAAGGGTATTGTGAATACAATCTTAACATTCATAAAATATGAATGTTAAGATTGTATCAGCATATCGGATAAAACAAAAGTTCGGATAAGCAAAAAATAGGGAACGTTTGGCAGAAATCAGGAGCAGCTGATTTGGATATCTAAACCATTTGTTTTTCTGGTGTATTTTTTGAAGTAGGAAGCCGTATCTAAAACCAAAGATGAGTACAGCCCCACATTCGCGTGTTCCTCAAGCTGCGGTTGGGCGTGGCACAGGAGATTTGTTTGATATTACACCGCAGACGTTTAATCATGTGTGGGCATCTGGTTCCGTCAGGCGTAGAATGTTTAGGGTACGCTGTTGGGAAAGCATCAATTTTTTTTCAGAAAACCGTGCCAGAACTGTGCTGGAACCGATAGCGACTGCGAATTCATCAAATTTTCTGAATTATTATCTGAAAAATACCGTTTCCGCTTTCCGGTAACGGAAGGAAAGCGGAAACGGCTTTCAGGTAGCCTAAAAACAGGGCAAGGGGTTTATTTTTGTTTGGGGCGGAAAGCAGGGCAAACGGCGGTATCGGTTTCGATAAAGCCACCGCCGATCAAATCCACGCAATAGGGAACGGCACCGAACAGGCCGGGCACAGCCACACTGCCGTCTTCTGCGCGTACGCCGCCTAAAGTTTCGGCAATGGCTCTCGGACGGCCGGGCAGATTCACAACCAGGCTGCTGCCCCGGATGCCGGCGGTTTGGCGCGACAAAATGGCTGTGGGAACATAGTGCAGGCTGATGCGGCGCATCTGTTTGCCGAGGCCGGGTAGCTCTTTGTCCAACACCGCCAGCGTGGCTTCCGGCGTGATATCGCGTGGCGCTGGACCGGTGCCGCCCGTGGTAAAAATTACAGGGGCTGAAGTAGATTAGCAGTCATGCTAGGCTACTAAAATGAAGATAACCCACTGTAAATTAAAAAAGACGACACAAAGAAAGCTGCTCGAATATTTTGTGCTGGAAGTAACCGCCCGTTCCGCTGCCGATATCTTGGGTATCCAACCTAACACCGCCATACTGTTTTACCGCAAAATCCGCCAAGTGATCTGCCATCATCTGGCTTTGGAGGCAGATCAGGTTTTTGAGGGCTCCGTAGAGTTGGACGAGAGCTACTTCGGCGGTAAGCGCAAAGGGAAACGCGGCAGAGGAGCCGCAGGCAAAGTGGTGGTTTTCGGCATCCTCAAACGCGGCGGCAAGGTTTATACCGTCGTGGTGGACAATGCCAAGAGGGAAAGTTTATTTCCTGTCATTACAAAGAAAATTCTGCCGGACAGCGTGGTTTATACGGACAGCCTGAGCAGTTACGACGTACTGGATGTCAGCGGTTTTCACCACCACAGAATTAACCACAGTAAGGCATTTGCCGAGAGGCAAAACCACATCAACGGCATTGAGAATTTCTGGAATCAGGCCAAGCGTGTCTTGCGCAAATATAATGGCATTGACCGAAAGTCTTTTCCTCTATTCTTGAAAGAATGCGAATTTCGTTTTAATTTTGGGACGCCAAAGCAGCGGCTAAAAATTCTGCGGACTTGGTGCGAAGTTTAGGACTAATCTACTTCAGCCCCTACTTTTATGTACCAATTTATGTACCATTTTTGATGTGACATTCTGGCATAGTTTGAGATGATATGGGATATCCTATATTTTAACTATATGATTATTTTAAATATAAAATCATATAAAATGACAATTTGGTATTAATTATGGCGGACTTCCTCTCCGCCATACTCAAAAAACCCCTTGTTGAACAAGGAGTTTTTTATTTAATTGGCGGCATCCTGGTGTTTGGGCAGCCATGCCCAGACCATTTCCACCGTGACCGGTTGCTCGTGTCGGCTGTCATAGACCTGACAGGGAACGCTGATGCTGCCGCGAGCCTCCTGGGCAATCAGGGCCGCTTGCTGCGGGTTGAGGGTGGCCACCGCATACAGATCGCCGCTGGCACGGCGGGTATAGTCGATGTGCATGGACTTGAGCAAAATCAGCTTGTCATCCGGAGTGTTCATGATGGTGACAAAACCGGTGGCGGTTTCTGCCAGCAGTGCGGTGGCACAGGCATGCACGCCGCCGATGTGGTTTTGTATCTTGCGCCGGTTGCGCACGCTGACCCGCACCTCATCGGCAGACAGGTGGTCAAAACGCAGGCCGGCGGTTTTCAGAAACGGAACCAGGCGGCCCATCATCAGGGTTTGCAGGCGTCTGCGCCAGGCCGGCGGCAATTTGGCCAAGGGTTGCAGACTGCGGGTCATCCGGTTTTCGGTACGCATCAAAATCGGTCTCCGGTAAAACGGGTTGCAGGCTGCCTGAAACCCGTTGCGGTTTTGGTTTTTTTGCCGCACGGGATTACCCTGCAGGCGGCGATTGGGTATGATACCCACCTTGTGCGCGGGTCTGAAGCGAAGGATTAGAATGAACACTTTAAAATTCACCAAGATGCACGGTTTGGGCAATGATTTTATGGTGGTGGACGCCATTAGGCAGTCATTTGCACCCGAACAGGCGCCGATTGCGGCCTGGGCCGACCGGCACACCGGCATCGGTTTTGACCAGTTGCTGGTGATAGAAGCGCCGCAAACCGAAGCAGCCGATTTCCGCTACCGGATTTTCAATGCCGATGGCAGTGAGGTGGAGCAATGCGGCAATGGCGCCCGCTGTTTTGTCCGTTTTGTGGTTGAGCAGGGGCTCACCGACAAACAGGCGATTGTGGTGGAAACCGCCGGCGGCCTGATTGTGCCGCAGCTGACCGATGATGGTTTGGTCCAGGTGGACATGGGGCGGCCGGCATTCGCACCGGAGCAAATTCCGTTCAAGCCGGTTTCGGCGGTGGATGCCGCCGCCGTGACCCACACCGTGATGGTGGGCACCGATCCGGTGCCGGTGCAGTGTGTGAGCATGGGCAATCCGCACGCGGTGATTGTGGTGGAAGATACCGAACGCGCGCCGGTGGCCGATTTGGGGGCCGCCATCGAATCGCATCCGCAATTTCCGCAACGGGTCAATGTCGGCTTCATGCAAGTGGTGACACCGGAGCACATCCGCCTGCGGGTGTTTGAACGCGGGGTGGGTGAAACCCGCGCCTGTGGCACCGGAGCCTGTGCCGCAGTGGTGGCGGGCATCCGTTTGGGTCTGCTGTCCGACAACGCGCCGGTACAGGTGGATTTGCCGGGCGGACGTTTGAGCATCCGTTGGCAGCCGGGCTTATCGGTATTGATGCAAGGACCTGCCACAACCGTATTTCAGGGAGAGGTGGTGTATTGATGGCCATCGACGAACAAACACTGCTGGATTGCTTGCGGCAGGATCCGCAATTCTTGCACCGGCATGCGGCCGAACTGGGCATTCGTTTTGACGAAGCCAAAATCCGCTCCTTCAATCAGGGCAGTCTGGATGCCTTGCGCCACAAAACCGAACGTATGGCCGCCCAGCTGGCCCAGATGCTGGACGATGCCGAAACCAACCGTCAGTTGTCGGCCAAACTGATCCGCTTCAACCAGCAATTGCTGCGTGCCAATACATTGGGCCAGTTGTGGCAGGCGGCCAGCGACAGCCTACAACAAGATTTCGGTTTGCCTTACCACAGCATGCGCCTGTTGCAAAAACCGGCCAATGCCGCCCATTTGCCGGTGGCACTGGATGCCGGCAGCGATCCGGCATTGCAAACGGCCTGGGACACTTTGGAGGCGCCACGTTGCAGCCACCATCTGCCGGAGGCTGTGGCCGCGCTGTTGCCGGCGGAGCCGGTGCTGGAAAGCTTCCTGCAATTGCCGGTGTGGCTGGGTGAGGATTTGCTGGCGGTGGTGGTGATCGGGCATCCGGATGCCGATCATTTTCACCCGGATCTGGAAACGGAACTGGTGTCGGGCATGGCCGATAGCCTGGCCATTGCCATGGGGCGTATCATGGGTTTGTCGGCATAATGTGGGGCAATATCACCTTGTGGGTGCTGGCGCTGTACATCAGCCTGTTTGTACTGGAAACCCTGCGCCACCGGCAGTGGCTGTGGTTGTGGGCAGCCGTCTTGCTGTGGGCGACTGCGGCAGTGGCCGGTCATGCACTGCTGCCGGGCATCCTGGGGCCGCGGCAATTGATCAACGCCTATTTGCCACAACTGTATGTCGGTCTGGCGGCGCTGCCGGCGGCGGTATTGGCCTGGCGTCCGCACGGTGACCGGCGGGGATGGCAGTGGCGCAACGGTGGCGACTATCTGGCCTTGTTGGCGGTCAGCAGTCTGCTGCAACTGGCGGCATTTGCACTGCTGGCGGTGCTGGTGCGCTGGCATTACCCCACGGGATTGAGCCTGTATGTGTGGCCGGGCATGCTGTACCTGTTTGCCTTACAGCCGGTGTATTGGATTGGCAGCCAGTGGTTGCTGATGGCCTTGTTTTACCTTCACCGCCGTGGGCAGGGGCAGTCGGCCAACCGCTTTAGCCGTTTGCAACTGCAAGGCGGTTTTCTGCTGGCCTTGTTGTTGCAAAGTGGTTTTCTGCTGGCCGATTTGCTGACACGTTATGCACCGCAGGGGGCATGAACATCGTGACTGGCCGCATTGAATCGGCTGATGATGGGTTGTGGTGTACGACATAAAAAATGATGATCAAAAGGCTGCCTGAAAATGCTTCAGGCAGCCTTTTGATCATCAAGCCGGCAATTTGGGTTGGTACTAACCGCTGGATGGAAGCCGCTTACAGCAACTGCCAATAATGCAATTGCTGTTCGATGGCAGCACTTGACCAGCGGTTGGCGACTGCCAGGCTCATCAGGGCCACGGCGGTTTCGCGGTTGGCGCGGCCGCCGTTGATGACACCGCATTGGCGCAAAGCGTGTCCCTGTGCGTACACCGCCGCGGCACAACCTTGCGCCACCTGGCTGATGTTGAGCACCGGAATGCCGCGTTGCTGCAATTGGCGCAAGGCCGACAGCAGCGCGTCATCGGCCGGGGCATTGCCGTGGCCATAGCTTTCCAGCACCACCCCATCGGCCGGATACTGCTGCAGGCTGGCGGCAATCATGGCGCTGTTGGCGCCGGGGGTGAAGGTGTGGCAAACAATGCGCACCGCCGGATCAAAGCTGGGAGCCGTGGCCGTTGGTGGCGGCAGGGTGTGCAACCGTGTTTGTTGCCAGCCGGTTGTGTCCGACCAGAGACCCAGGGGCGGAAAATGCGGACTGGCAAAGCCGGCCGCGGTTTCGGTACTCACCTTGCTGCTGCCCACGGCACGCCACAATGCGCCGTTGAAGGCAATGGTGACACCGTGCAAGCCTTGCAGTCCGAAGGCCGCGGTGGCGGTACACAGATTAAGCGGCGCATCGCTGCCTTCCTGCCCCAAGGGCCATTGGGCGCCGGTGATGACCACCGGTTTGCCGGTGTCAGCCAGCAGCATGGCCAGCAGATTGGCGCTGTAGGCCAAGGTATCGGTACCGTGCAGCAGCAAGACGCCATCGTATGCGGCCAGCGCCGGCCGCAGCCAGTTCAACCATTGTTGCCAGTGTGTTGGGTGCAGGGCGGAAGAATCAATCAGGGGCTCGGCACTGTGCCAGTGCAAGGCCAGTCCGGTATCGGCCCCGCGCTCGGCCAACAGTGCCGCCGCCCGTTGCGGCAAGTCGGCCGCCGGTTGCAGGCCGTGTTCGCCAGCACTCATGCCGATGGTGCCGCCGGTATAGTAAACGGCAATTTGTTTGCGCAAAGACATGGAACAACCTCAAAATCAGCCAGCGGCAAGCATAGCCGTAAACCAACTGCACTTCAACCGCAGCCTGAAATTTTGACGCGGTGACCGCACACGGATGCCGTGCCAGGATGGCGATGCCGCAAGTGCCGATCTCATCATTCCGTTGCGGCCGCAAGCGGGCGGTCTGAAAGACATGGCTGCATCCTGAAACAAAGCGCTGCACATAAGGAGACCTTTGCAAAACCTCCAGATGTGGATGCCGTTCAAGGCGTAGCAGCACAGCGAGTGCAGACATAACATGAGGTTAGGCAAACGATCGAGCAGCGCATAACGCTTCAAATGCGCCGCAGATGGGTATTTGGCAAAGGTCTCATAAGGTGTTTGCAGCGTCTTGGCCCGACCATCGGCCGGATTTTGCCAAGGGTATGGCCTTGCGCGTACAATGGCGCCTTTGTCCGATTTCAGAGCTGCAACCATGATCCGTACCCGTTTTGCCCCCAGTCCCACCGGCTACCTGCACATCGGTGGCGTGCGCACCGCCCTGTTTTCCTGGGCCTTTGCCAAAAAGCACCAAGGCCGTTTTGTACTGCGCATTGAAGACACGGATTTGGAGCGTTCCACCCCCGAATCGGTCGACATCATCATGGATGGTATGCACTGGGTGGGCCTGGATTATGACGAAGGCCCGTTTTACCAGACCCAACATTTTGCGCGCTATGCCGAAGTGTTGCAGCAGCTGCTGCAGAGCGGTCATGCTTATTACGATTACACCAGCAAAGAAGAACTGGATGCATTGCGGGCCGCTGCCGAGGCACGTGGAGAGCATTTTTGGTACGATCGCCGCTGGCGGCCGGAGCCCGGTAAAACCCTGCCGCCGGTGCCGGATGGCGTGGCACCGGTGGTGCGTTTCAAAATGCCGCTGGAAGGTGTGACTGCCTGGGACGATTTGGTGAAAGGGCGGATTGAAATTGCCAACAGCGAGTTGGATGACTTGATCATCGCCCGTGCCGACGGCAGTCCGACCTATAACTTCTGTGTGGTGGTGGATGATTTTGACATGCGCATCAGCCATGTGATCCGTGGTGATGATCATGTGAACAATACACCCAAACAAATCAATATCCTGCAGGCAATGGGCGGGCAGTTGCCGCAATACGCCCATTTGCCGATGATTCTCAACGAGCAGGGGCAAAAAATTTCCAAACGCCGTGGCGACACGGTGGCGATTACCGAATTTGACCGCATGGGCATTCTGCCCGAAGCCCTGCTCAATTATCTGGCCCGTTTGGGCTGGGGACACGGGGATGATGAATTTTTCACCATTTCGCAGTTTGTGCAGTGGTTTGACCTGAAGGATGTGAGTCCGGCACCCAGTCGCATGAGTTTGGAAAAGCTGTTGTGGATCAATGCCCAGCACATTAAGGCAACCAACAACCAAACCCTGGCCGATCTGGTGCAGCCGCGCTTGCAGGTACGCGGCATTACGGCGGCGGCACAGCCGGCCTTGGCCGACATCATGGCATTGGTCAAAGACCGGGTGCAGGACTTGAACCAACTGGCCGACGAGTGTGCCTATTTCTATGCCAAGGCCACGCCCGGTGCCGACGAGCTGGCGCAGCACTGGAGTGATGACGCGGCGGCACGCATGTTGCGTTTTGCCGATCTGCTCGAAGCATTGCCCGAATGGAATGCAGAGGCCATCCATGCCCTGTTCAAGCCGTTTTGTGCGGCCGAGGGCATCAAAATGGGCCAGTTGGGCATGCCGCTGCGGCTGGCGGTTTGCGGCACCAGCAAAACACCGTCCATTGACGCGGTGTTGGCACTGATTGGCCGTCAACAGGTATTGCACCGTCTGCGCAACTGAAGCCGACCGCTGCTGTATTTCGCCACAGAACGGAAGCCTAAACAGCGGTCGCAGCAAGCCACTGCTGTCCATACCCAGCCACAGGCTGCCTGAAACATCGGCAGCCTGTTTTTGCCACTGCTCGTTTTGCATTGCAGCACGAATAGCTGCTCTAATTTAGTTTTTCGCCCCGACAGCGGGCTATGGCACAATCGCCACACTTTGGATGGATACATGAACACAGCAACCGATTTGTCCCAGCGCATTGTGGTGGGTTTGTCCGGCGGCGTTGATTCGTCGGTCACCGCCTGTCTGCTCAAACGTGCCGGCTATCCGGTGCGCGGCATGTTCATGCAGAACTGGGAAGATGACGACAACGACGAATATTGCTCGATCAAACAGGATGCACTCGATGCCTTGGCGGTGGCCGACATTCTCGACATCGACATGGACATTGTGAATTTTGCCGCCGAGTACAAAGACCGGGTGTTTGCCTATTTTTTGCAGGAATACCGCGCCGGCCGCACCCCCAACCCCGATGTGCTGTGCAATGCCGAAATCAAGTTCAAAAGTTTTCTCAACCACGCATTGGCACAAGGGGCGGATTTGATTGCCACCGGGCATTATGCGCGCAAGCAGGTTCGCGACGGTGTGCACCATTTGCTTAAAGGGTTGGATGGCAACAAGGATCAGAGTTATTTTCTCTACCGCCTGCAACCGCATCAGTTGCAAAAAGCACTGTTTCCGTTGGGGGAATTGAGTAAGCCGCAAGTGCGGGCACTGGCGCAAGAAGCCGGTTTGCCCACCGCCGCCCAAAAAGACAGTACCGGAATCTGTTTCATCGGTGAGCGGCCGTTTCGGCAATTCCTGCAACAATATCTGCCAACCAATCCGGGCGACATGGTCACGCCGGAAGGCCGGGTGGTCGGTCGTCACGAAGGACTGATGTACTATACCCTGGGGCAGCGCAAGGGACTGGGCATCGGTGGGGCGGGCGAGCCGTGGTTTGTGGCCGGTAAGGATTTGGCCGCCAACCGTTTGCTGGTGGTGCAGGGACATGAACACCCCTTGCTGTTCAGCCGGCGCCTGAAGATGCACGATTTGAGTTTTACCTTGCCCGAGCCGCCGCCGGAAGGGCGCTACGGGGTGAAAACCCGCTACCGGATGCCGGATGCGGCCGCCACTTTGCGCTATCTTGCCGATGGGGAGGCCGAACTGGTGTTCGATGTGCCGCAATGGGCGGTAACCCCAGGCCAGTCGGCGGTGCTGTATGACGGCGATGTGTGTGTGGGCGGCGGCATCATCCAGGACACCGACAGCCACAGCATCCGCACCTAGGGTCTGTTGGCCATTGACCGGCGAAGCGGTTTTTTGAGGCCATATCCGCATCTGCGGTGTTTATCCACCGGGGACAAAGGTTTCAGGCTGTCTGAAACCCATGTCGGCAACCGATCATCACGAGGAAATGTATGCAGAAAATCTGGCTGGCCAGTTACGAACCCGGTGTACGCGCCGAAGTGGATGTGCGCGCTTATCCGTCGGTGGTGGCAGTGTTTGACGAAACCGTGAACCAATTTGGCAGCCGGCCGGGTTTCAGCAACT
>JBHAET010000067.1:0-4740 GCA_041855705.1 Neisseriaceae bacterium | reverse complement strand
CTTTGAAGCGGGCGAACATGCCCGGCGCCGGCTTCTCCGCCACCACCGGTGCCGGCTGGCTGTGTTTCACGCCTTTGACCGCCGGTTCCGGCTTGGCCGGTTTGTTCTGGCCAACGGCAAACGGCATTTCGTTTTGCGTTTCCGGCACCGCCACCTGCTGGTAACTGGGCGCTGCGTCTTCCACCACATTGTCGGTGCGCACGCGGGTAATCTGGTAATGCGGGTTTTCCAAATGGGTATTCGGAATCAGCAATACCGACACGTCCAGGCGCTCTTCCAGGCCAAACAGTTCGGCGCGTTTCTCATTGAGCAGAAAGGTGGCCACATCCACCGGCACCTGGGCATGCACCTGGCCGGTGTTCTCCTTCATCGCCTCTTCCTGGATGATGCGCAGCACATGCAGGGCGGTCGATTCGATACCGCGGATAAAGCCGGTACCGCCGCAGCGCGGGCAGGCGGTATGGCTGCTCTCGCCCAGTGACGGTTTCAGCCGCTGGCGCGATAATTCCAACAGACCAAAACGCGACAGTTTGCCCATTTGCACACGGGCACGGTCTTTTTTGAGGGCATCGCGCAGGGTGTTTTCCACATCGCGCTGGTGCTTGCTGCTTTCCATGTCGATGAAATCGATCACCACCAGGCCGCCCAAGTCGCGCAAGCGCATCTGGCGGGCCGCCTCTTCGGCCGCTTCCATATTGGTCTTGAAGGCAGTTTCTTCGATGTCGGCACCGCGGGTGGCACGGGCCGAGTTGACGTCAATCGACACCAGAGCCTCGGTGTGGTCAATCACAATCGCGCCGCCGGAAGGCAGGCTTACCGAGCGCGAAAAAGCGCTCTCAATCTGGTGTTCGATCTGGAAACGGGAAAACAGCGGGATGTGGTCGTTGTAATGCTTAAGCCGGCCAATGTACGCCGGCATCACATAGGACATGAATTCATACACCTGATCATACACTTCTTGGGTGTCGATCAGGATTTCGCCGATGTCGGGCTGGAAATAGTCGCGGATGGCGCGGATCAGCAGCGAGCTTTCCATGAACAGCAAATAAGGCTCGCGGTGGTGGCTGGCGGCGGTTTCGATTTCCTGCCACAGTTTTTGCAGGTAGCTCAAATCCCATTGCAGCTCTTCGGCGCTGCGGCCAATGCCGGCGGTACGGGCAATCAGGCTCATGCCGCGCGGCACTTCCAGTTCGGCCATCGCCGCTTTCAGTTCCTGCCGCTCTTCGCCCTCAATGCGCCGCGACACGCCGCCGCGGCGCGGGTTGTTCGGCATCAGCACCAGATAACGGCCGGCCAGGCTGATAAAGGTGGTCAGCGCCGCGCCCTTGTTGCCGCGTTCGTCTTTTTCCACCTGCACGATGACTTCCATGCCCTCTTCGAGCACGTCCTGGATGCGGGCGCGGCCGCCTTCGTAATCGTTGAAATAGCTGCGGGACACTTCCTTGAACGGCAGAAAACCGTGGCGGTCGGTGCCGTAATCGACAAAGCAGGCCTCCAGCGAAGGCTCGATGCGGGTAATGATGCCTTTGTAGATATTGCCCTTGCGCTGTTCCTTGCCCAGGGTTTCAATGTCCAGATCAATCAGGCTTTGACCATCGACAATGGCCACGCGCAGCTCTTCGGCTTGCGTGGCATTGAATAACATGCGTTTCATAATCACCTCGTTGTCGCACCCACGAGGCCTTGCAATCAGTTTTTGACACCCGCCGCCGGCATGTGCTGCCGCACGGTCCGGGCGGGTCGGACCATAATCGAGAAGAAAACCATCATCAAAGAACAAACGGGAACCGCGCCGCCATCATCACTTCACGACGGGGATGCGGATTGCCCAACGGATGCAGTACGCCGACTGCATGCCGCCCGCCGGCGCGGTGCATGGCACACGCTGGGGCGGTATAACCGGTAGCCGCTGCTTCTGAATTATGCCGGGACCAAGGCACCCTGGCCTGCGCGCTGCCCGGCTGCCGTGGCGGCAGGTGGCGGCGTCTTATGCAATCGGCCGGTGCAAAACCCGAAGTCAAACTTAATCACCATCCCGGCGGCACGGCTGGCTGGCGGCTGCCGGGGAAATCTGCTGTTGCGAGTGCGTTTTTAATTTAAATACGTTACCATTGCCGCTGTTTTTGTCACACAGCCGCACAATCCGGAGCCGGCCACAACAGCCGCCCCGCGCGCTTTGTCCTGGCAGCGACGGTCGCAAACGTGCCGGCCGCCGGACAGGAAAACCTTCGGATTATAAGCAAGATGGCCGATATTAGCAAAGAAATAGTCAATTTCGTCACCCTTGGTGCCGATGCCGAAGGCCAGCGCCTGGACAATCATTTATGCAAAATACTCAAGGGCGTACCCAAGAGCCACATCCAGCGCATCATTCGGGCCGGTGAGGTGCGGCTCAACAAAAAACGCTGCCATGCCACCGACCGGCTCGCCGAAGGCGATGTGCTGCGCATTCCGCCGATCCGGGTGGCCCGCGCCGCCACGGCACCGGCCGCCGTGCCGCCACGCGAATTTGACATTGTGTTTGAGGACGAGGCCTTGCTGGTGATCAACAAGCCCTCGGGGGTGGCGGTACACGGTGGCAGCGGCGTCAGCTTTGGCGTGATCGAACAATTGCGCCGCGCCCGCCCGGATGCCCGTTATCTGGAACTGGTGCACCGCCTGGACAAGGACACCAGCGGCCTGTTGATGATTGCCAAAAAACGCAGCGCCCTGGTTCGGCTGCACGCCGACCTGCGCCGCGAGCATCCGCAGAAAATCTATCTGGCGCTGGGCGTGGGCGACTGGCCGGCCGCGGTGCGCCACGTCACCGCCCCGCTGCACAAATACACCGGCGCCCAGGGCGAAAAAATGGTGCGGGTGGATGCTGAAGGCCAAAGTGCGCACACGGTGTTTACTGTCTTGCACCGTTTTTCAGGCAGCCTGCTGCACGGCATCGGCCTCAAGCAACTGAGCCTGGTGGAAGCCACGCTCAAAACCGGCCGTACCCACCAGATTCGCGTGCACATGCAGTCGCAGCACTGCCCGATTGCCGGCGACGAGCGCTATGGCGACTACACCGCCAACAAACGGCTGACCCGGCTGGGTCTTCGGCGCATGTTTCTGCACGCCCACCGGCTGCGCATCGAACACCCGCTGAGCGGCGAAATCCTGCAACTGGAAGCACCGCTGCCTGACGAGCTGCAAAACCTGATTACCCTGCTCCAGGCTGCCTGAAAACACCGTATTGCCCCGCACAAGGATGCCGCATGTACAATCCCCGCACCTTCCGCCAAACCGATCTCACCGAAATCCGTCGCTTTGCCGCCGAAAATCCGCTGGCCACCGTGGTGCTGGCCACCGACCAAGGACCGGATGCCGCCCATGTGCCGCTTTATTGGCAGGATGACGGCAGCGAATACGGCTGTTTGCGCGGCCATTTCGCCCGCGCCAACCCGATTTGGCAATCCGCCCTGCCCGATCAGCCGTGGCTGGTGATTTTCCAGCATGGCGGCCACTACATCAGCCCCAACTGGTACCCGGGCAAACAGCAGCACCACAAGGCGGTGCCGACCTGGAATTATCAGGCGGTGCACGTCCGCGGCCGCGCACAACTGGTAACGGACGAAGCAGCCGTCCACGCCCTCTTGGCCGCATTGACCGAGCGCCATGAAGCCGGACAGCTGCGGCCATGGTCACTCAACGACGCACCGGCCGATTATCTGGCGGCGCAATACCGTGCCATTGTCTGCTTTGACATCCGCATTGAGCAGATCGAAGCCAAATACAAACTCAGCCAGAACCAGCGGCCGGCGGATGTGGCCGGCGTGATCGCCGGCCTGGATGCACTGAGCAGCGCCAATGCCCGGGACATGGCCGACCGGGTGCGCCGCTTTGCCCCCGACCACCCGGAAAACACATGATCCGCAAATCCTACCGTGCCCTGATTTTCGACTGGGATGGCACCTTGGGCGACACTCTGGCCCACATTGTGCACACCGCCCAGCAGGCCGCCTGCGATGCCGGCCTGCCGATACCGGCCGGCGAGGCGGTGCGCCAGGCCATGTGTTTGCACCAAAACCAGGCCATCCGCCATCTGTGGCCAGACAGCACCCCGGTGCAGCAACAGGCGCTGGCCCTTCATTACCATCGCCATTACTTCGATCCGCAACGCCCGACGGTGCTGTTTGCCGAGGCCGCCCGCTGGCTGCCGCGCCTGCAACAGCATTACTGGCTGGCGGTGGCCACCGGCAAAAGCCGTGCCGGGCTGGAACGGGCACTGGCCGACACCGGCACCGCCGCCTGCTTTGTTGCCACCCGCACGGCCGACGAGTGCCGTGCCAAACCGCATCCGGAAATGCTGTTGTCACTGTGCGACGAAATGGGTTTGCGACCACAGGAAGTGCTGATGATTGGCGACACCTGCCAGGATTTGCAGCTGGCGGCCAACGCCGGGGCCGATGCGGTGGCGGTGTGCACCGGCGTGCATGCGCCGGCCGTGCTCAAACAGGCACCGCATGCGGCCATCCTCAACGGCATTGCCGAATTGGCACACTGGCTGGGCTGCGACCCGTACCCCGACACCGGCGATACCCGTTGATGCCGCTTCAGGCAGCCTGAAACACTACCCACCTTTCCCTGTTTTCCACGGATTCACACCATGAAAATCAAACTCGACAACCCCGATGCCCCGTCTGCCGCCCCCGGTTCCTGGGAGCGCGGGGTCTTGGAAAAGCTGCTGCTGGAAGCCTATCGCGAACAGCG
>JBHAET010000066.1:0-5792 GCA_041855705.1 Neisseriaceae bacterium | reverse complement strand
TCTCCTGATCCACACCCGGCGGCACGGACACCGGACCACCCGCGCGCCGCCTTGCTGCACAGCCTGAAATTAAACCGCTCCGATGCCGCCGAACACACCGCAAAACTGCCCGCCGACCGGCCGTCGCCGGTACTGGATGACAGCCCGTTTCCTGCATTGCGCGCCGAAACCCTGAGCGCGGCACTGGCCGATTGCCGGCGTTGCGCACTGCACACACAACGCCGGCAACCTTTGGCCGGACGCGGCAACATGCCGGCACGCTTGCTGGTAATCAGCCCGCATCCGGCTCCGCAGGACGACATTGACGGCCGCCTGTTGGGCGGCGAGGCCGGCATTTTGCTCGACAACATTCTGGCAGCCATCGGTTTGCAACCGGCAGAGGTGTACATCAGCAGTCAGGTCAAATGCACCCCGCACATCCCGCCCCAGGCCGACGATCAGGCCCGGCAAGCCTGTACGCCCCTGCTGCGGCAGCAGCTGGACTGGATCCAGCCGCAAGCTGTTCTGTTTCTCGGCCAGCCGTTTGCCCGTCTGGATGCCGCAGCACGGGCGCAGTTAAGCGGCGGACGGCCCCACTGCGTGATCGCCCATCCGGCCCGCCTGCTGCGGCAGCCGGAACTGAAGGCCGAAGCCTGGCGGCAACTGCAAACCCTGCTGCCCCATCTGAACAACATCACCCCGGCAGCGTGATCATCTGCCGGGGTGATGGTATCGGGTACCGCGTGCCGCCCGCTTCATGGCTTGCCGGATCAACCGTCCCGCATCATTCACTGTGACTGCCGGCTGCGCCACCAGCCAAACCACAATACCAGCAAGATCACGCCAAAAAACAGAATGCTCCACACCGGCAGGCTGATGCCGAACACTTTTTCCACAATGCCGCATTGGCCGGTACCGCGCAGCACCGGTTCATACCAGTCAAACAGCGGCGCATCACGCAGGCGGAAGGTCCACGGAGCGCCGCAAGCCGGTTGCTGGTCCAAGGGCAGGCTTTGCAGCCAGATTTGATAGGCCGCCACCCCAAAACCATAAACCGGTGCCGCACTGGCCAGCAAGCTGACCGCACTGCGACTGCCAAAACTTCTGGCCGGCAAGACACAGCAAATCACGGCCACAATGCCGGTGGCCATGATGGCCAGCCGCTGCAAAATGCACAGCGGGCACGGATTAAGACCGAGTACGTATTGGGCGAAAAACGAACCGACCGTGGCAACGGCCGCCAAAGCAACCACCAACCACAAGCGTTGGCGGTGTGAGATCCTGAACATCATTCCATCCTTTTGTCTGTTGGCCACGGCCAAAACACAGCCGCGGCGCCCGGGGTTCGTGTTTATTGGCCGGCCACCGTCATGCGATCGACCAGCAGGGAACCCACTTTGTGGGCACTGCGTTTGAGTGCGTCATCGGCGGCGCCCACCAATCCGGCAAACATGTCTTGCAGGCGCGAAGCAATGGTCACTTCCTCCACCGGCCAGGCAATCACCCCGTTCTCCACCCAAAAACCGGCGGCACCGCGCGAATAATCGCCGGTAATCGTGTTCACTCCCTGCCCCATCAGTTCGGTCACCAGCAGGCCGGTGCCCATTTCGCGCAACAGTGCCGCTTGGTCGGCATGGGTGGTGTTCAGGTAGAGATTGTGGGCACCGCCGGCATTGGCGGTGGTTTGCATGCCCAGTTTGCGCGCGCTGTAACTGCTGAGAAAATAACCGGCCACCACCCCCTGGTCAATCACCGTACGCGGCCGGGTGGCCACGCCTTCGCCATCAAACCAGGTACTGGCCAATGCGCGCGGCACATGCGGCAACTCCTGCAACACCACCCACGGCGCCAGTACGCGCTGCCCTAGGCTGTCGGTCAGAAAACTGGTTTGCCGGTACAGGGCGCCACCGCTCAAGGCGCCGACCAGATGGCCGATCAGGCTGCCTGAAACCGTGGCATCGAACAGTACCGGATAACTGCCGGTGGGCACACTCCGGGCCCCCAAACGGCGCAATGTGCGCTCGGCCGCCATGCGGCCGATGGCTTCCGGCGCCGCCAGATCATCGGCACTGCGGGCCAAATCGTACCAGTAATCGCGCTGCATGCCGGCCGCATCGGCCGCCACCACGGTACAGGCCATGCTGTGCCGGCTGCCTTGCTGGTGGGCCAGAAAACCGTGGCTGTTGCCATACACATATTGGTAATGCCCGGTTTGCACGGTGGCACCTTCCGAATTGGTAATCCGCTCATCGAACGCACGAGCCGCCGCTTCGGTGGTTTTGGCCAGATCCACTGCCGCTTCGGTGCCCAAATCCCATGGATGCCAGGCATCGGTGTCGCCGATGTCGCGGGCCATCAGGTCGGCATCGGCCAGGCCGGCATATGCATCGCTGGCGGTATAGCGGGCAATGTCCACCGCCGCACGCACGGTGTCGGCCAGTGCCGGTGCCGAAAAATCGGCACTGCTGGCCCGCCCTTTGGCCTGGCCCACATACACGGTGATGTCGAGTGATTTGTCCTGCTGGTATTCGATGTGGTCAATGTCCTGCAACCGCACTTGTACCGACAGGCCGGCAGATTCGCTGACATCGGCTTCGGCCGCATCGGCACCGCAGCGGCGGGCCAATGCCAAGGCATCGGCGCACAGTTGTTGCAATTGTTCGGGAGAATGGTGAAACATGCGCTCTTTCGTGGATTCAAATCGCGGCCGTCATTTTAGCATGCCATCCGGCAATGGCCGAACCGGCATCCGACAGCCGCACGGACCAAGTTTTTTGTCCGCCGCCGGTGGTGCAGACGGACACTGTGCCCCTGCCTCAGCCTGATGACACAACCCCGGCCACGGGTGGCAGCTGCCGCCACAAGGCTTCCTTGTGGTGCTTGGGCCATTGCTTGAACCGGTACTCGCAGGCCGCGGCAGCCTGACGGGGCAGACCGGGCCACAGAATCCGCATTTCCACCGCCGCCCGACTGCGGGTGTAACGGGCAGCGCGACCGCCGACATGCTGCCGCCAGCGCCTGGACAAATCGGTGCTGATGCCGCAGTACAAACTGCCGTCGGCGCAACGCAGCACATACACCGACCAGGCTCCTGCTATAGCCGGCAAAACCAGCAAGGCTGCCTGAAACCGTTCAGGCAGCCTTGCCGATGGTGCCGGCAGATCCGCCACCGCTACCACGTCACGCTCACCGCCTGTTCGCCCAAGAGTCCGGTCAGGGTGTGCAGCAAGGCATCGTCCAGACACACCTGCCAGTCACCGGCCGGTTTCAGCTCACCGTACGCCGCTGCGTTCTCGTAGGCCAATTTCAAGGGAATCCGCCGGCTGCCGTTGCGGTGGTGCTGCAACAGTTCGGCCACGGCCCCAATATCGCTGTCCTGCCGGAATTTCAGGCACAGGCTGCGGGCAAAACGCTGGCGGGCCGAAGCCAGGGTGTGAACCGAATCGGCAGTGATACGCAAACCCTCACCGCCGTTATAGTCATCCACCGCCACCTTGCACTCCATCAGCAACACTTGGTCGGCCTGCAGCAGATCGGTACATTCCTCCATCACCTGGCCGGCCACCACCACCTCCACCTTGCCGTTACCGTCTTCCAGCAGCAACACGGCAAAGCGGCCGCGTTTGCCGACAATGTACCGCACCGAAGTGACGAAACCGGCTACCCATTGCCGGCTGTCGGCCGCGGCCAAACGGTCCAGTGGCTTGCTGGCAAATGCACGCACTTCCGCAGCATAAGGGGCAAAAGGATGGCCGGAAAAATAAAAGCCCATTGCCTGTTTCTCTTCGGCCAGCAACACGCTTTGCGACCAGGCGGCAACCGGCATCATCGCCACCGGCATCATCGCCTCGCTGTCGAAATCAAACAGCCCGCCCTGATTGGCATTGGCCGCCTGCTGTTCGGCATGTTCCATCGCCAGTTCGATGTTGGCCAGCAACATCGCCCGATTCGGCTCAATAGCATCAAAGGCACCGGCGCGCACCAAGGACTCGATGGTGCGCCGGTTGATGTGCTGTTTGCCGACCCGTTCGCAAAAATCAAACAGACTGACAAAAGGCCCGCCGGCCTGACGGGCGGCAATAATCGCCTCCACCGCCGCCTCACCGGTGCCCTTGATGGCCCCCAACGCATAACGGATGCGCTGCTGCTTATCCGGCTCGAAACGGTAACCGGACGCATTGACGCACGGCGGCAAAAAGGTGATGCCGTTGGCCAGAGCGTCATCGTAAAACACCTTGAGCTGATCGGTATTGTCCAACTCGCTGGACATGGTGGCGGCCATGAATTCGGCCGGATAATGCTGTTTGAGCCAGGCCGTCTGATAGGCCACCAGCGCGTAGGCTGCCGCGTGCGATTTGTTGAACCCGTAGCCGGCAAATTTTTCCATGTAATCGAAAATTTCATTGGCCTTGGCTTCGGCAATATTGTTGGCTGCGGCACCGGCCACAAAAGTGGCCCGCTGCTTGACCATTTCCTCCACTTTTTTCTTGCCCATCGCCCGGCGCAGCAAATCGGCACCGCCCAGGGTGTAACCGCCGATCACTTGGTCCGCCTGCATCACCTGTTCCTGATACACCATAATGCCGTAAGTCGGCTCCAGCACCGGCGCCAGCAACGGATGCAGGTATTCAAACTGCTCGCCGTGCATGCGGCGGGTGAAATCCGGAATCAGGTCCATCGGCCCCGGCCGGTACAGCGACACAAAGGCGATGATTTCCTCGAACTGGCTCGGCCGCGCCTGCTGCAGCATTTTTTTCATGCCGGCCGACTCGAACTGGAACACGGCCGTGGTGTTGCCCTTGGCAAAAATCTGTGCATAAGTGGTCGCGTCGTCCAGCGGAATCGCCGCCACATCCACTGCCTCACCATGCAGGCGGCGGATGAAATTTTGCGCCATTTCAATAATGGTCAGGTTGCGCAGGCCGAGGAAGTCAAACTTCACCAGCCCGATTTGCTCGACATCGTCCTTGTCGAACATCGATACCGGTGCGCTGTCTTCACCGGCGGCCTGGTACACCGGACAGAAATCGGCAATCTTGCCCGGCGCAATCAGCACCCCGCCGGCATGCATGCCCAGGCCGCGGGTCAGGTCTTCCAGCTTTTGCGCCAACACCATCAACTCTTCGGCCTCTTCCTTGACCAGCAATTCGCCGATTTGCGGTTCGGCCTCCATCGCTTTGGCCAGGCTCAAGGGTTTGTTGGCCTCCACCGGAATCAGCTTCGACAACTTGTCGCACAGGCCAAACGGCAAGTCCAATACCCGGCCGACATCGCGCACCACCGCCTTGCTCGACAGGGTGCCAAAGGTCACAATCTGGCTCACCGCCTGGGCGCCGTATTTCTGACGCACATACTGGATGACACGGCCGCGGTTTTCCTGGCAGAAATCGATGTCGAAGTCGGGCATCGATACCCGCTCCGGATTGAGAAAACGCTCGAACAGCAAAGCATACTGCAACGGGTCCAGATCGGTGATTTTCAGCGCATAGGCCACCAGCGAACCGGCGCCGGAACCGCGGCCCGGCCCCACCGGACAACCGTTGTTCTTCGCCCAGTTGATGAAGTCGGCCACAATCAGAAAATAGCCGGGGAAGCCCATCTGGATAATGGTTTGCAACTCGAAATCCAGCCGCGCCTGATATTCGGGCCGCCGCGCTTCGCGCTCGGCCGCATCCGGATACAGCACTGCCAGCCGCTCGGCCAGGCCCTCGCCAGCCAATTGCACCAAATAATCGTTGAGCGACATGCCATCGGGAGTGGGGAAATCGGGCAGGAAGTTTTTGCCCAGTGTGATGCTCAGATTACAGCGCTTG
>JBHAET010000065.1:0-5115 GCA_041855705.1 Neisseriaceae bacterium | reverse complement strand
GTGGCCGAGGTGGACGCCGCCGCCCATGCGGTGCGCGTCACCCTGCCGGCCTTGGAAGGGATGCAGACCGACTGGCTGCCGGTGGTGTCTTTGGCCGCCGGCGGCAACCGCTTCTACGCCTTGCCCGACCCGGGCGAGCTGGCCGTCTGCCTGCTTGACGCCCGGGGAGAAGGCGGGGTGTGTTTAGGTGTCATCTACAACGCGGCCGACCCCGCGCCGGCGGCCGACCGCAATATTTGGATGAAACAGTTTAGTAACGGCACGGTGATCAGCCACGACCGCAGCAGCGGACTGGTTACGGTGGATACGCCGGGCGAAGTGCTGATTAAGTCCGGCGCGAAAGTCACGATTGACTGTGCGGAAACCGAAACCACCGGCAATCTGACTGTGGGCGGCGGCCTGACCTATATGCAGGGCATGACTGGCTACGGCGGCGGCCAAGGCGGCGACACCGCCACCATCCACGGCACGCTGCGCACCACGGATGGCGATGTGGTGGCCGACGGCATCAGCCTCAAAGGTCACGACCACCGAACCGAGGTAGGGCCGCCGAAATAACTTTTTTTAAAACGTTTTACAAGACCGCGGACAAACCGCCCGCCACAATCCCCCGTACCGATACAGGGGATTTTTTAACGGGCGTTACAAGCCGCCCGACAGTCGTATACCGATAATCGCAGCATGACCATGACACCCCGTTCCCGCCACTGGCAACTCGCCCCCGAGGGCGAGGGCATCGTCCAGGACGCCGCCGACATTGAGCAGTGCATCCTCAATATCCTTGCCACCCGCAAGGGCACGGACGTATGCCGCCCGGAATTCGGTTCCGCCCATCACGACTACATCGACACGCCGGAAGACGTGTTGGTGCCGAATATGGTGCGCGAAGTGATGCTGGCCGTGAAGACTTGGGAAAAGCGGGCGGTGCTGGAACACATCGGCTTCAGCGGCCACGCCCCGCACCTCTTTATGACCCTGCATTGGCGGGTGGCCGACGCGGTGGCGGGCGAAATCCATCAAACCCAATTTGCAGTAAGGGCTACCTGAAATGGACTTAAGCACCTTGAATCGTGACGCAGTCAAGATTGTTGATGACGATCTGGCGGCTGTTTTGGCGGCCATCATTGCCGACTATGAGCAACGCGCCGGCAAAGTCTTGCAGCCCGCCCACATTGAGCGGCTGATCATCAACACCTTTGCCTACCGTGAAACCCTGTTGCGCCAGCAGGTCAACGAAGCCTACCGCCAGCAGCATCCGCGCTTTGCCACCGGCCTGATGCTGGATTTGTGCGGCGACGATGTGAATACGCCGCGCCTGTCGGCCCAGCCGGCGTTGACTACTTTGCGTTTCAGCGCGGCCGGCCTGGCATCGGCCGAACAAATCAGCATCCCTGTTGGCACACAGGTTGCCGTTGGCCAAGTGGTGTTTGTCACCACCGAAGCGGGCAGCCTGACTGCCGCCCGCAGCCAGATTGATCTGGCCGCCGAGTGCGCCGAAACGGGCATCCGCGGCAACGGGTGGTCGGTGGGACAAATCAATACTCTGTTGCAAGCACTGCATCCTTTGATTGATGTGAAGGTCAGCAACATCAGCGTACCTGCCGGCGGCGTGGATGTGGAAAACGATGAGGCTTACCGCGAGCGCATTCTGCTGGCGCCGGAAAGTTTCAGCGTAGCCGGGCCGGTGGGAGCGTATGCCTATTGGGCGCGACAGGTGTCACCGGCCATTGTGGACGTGCATGTGGCCAATGACACCACCGGCAATGGCACACCCGTCGGCGGCACGGTGGCGGTGACGCTGCTGACCCGTGACGGAGTGCCTTCCGGCGAGCTGATGACCGAGGTACAGACTGCCCTGAACCACGAGCGGCGCCGCCCCTTGTGCGACACCGTGATCGTGCGGGAACCGGAAGTGGTCAATTACCCATTATCGGCGGTGCTGACCCTCTATACCGGCGCCAATGAAGCCGAAGTATTGGCTGCCGCCCGTGCCGCCTGGACGGCCTATGAAGACAGCCGCAGCGGCAAGCTGGGCGGCGACATTGTGCCGCTGGCCATCCAGTCGGTGCTGAAGGTTGCCGGGGTCTACAACGTGACCACGCCGGGACTGGCATTGACGGCGGTCAAGCCCAACCAGTGGGCGCGTTGCCAATCGGTCAGCATCACCGCAGCACCGGAGAGAGCCGATGGCTGATTTGAACTACGCCGACATCATTGAGCGTGACCAACGGTCGCGGGCGCTGGCCGGTTTGGGGCTGCGCTATCGTGGCTTGGATTTGACCAAGCTGATGCCGCGACTGGTGGATTTGGTGCTGGCCGACCACCTCGAACTGCTGGCCGAGAGCCGCAGCATCTTGGGGGTGGACGGCTACTGGCTGGCGGAGAGTGACGACGCCAAGCGCAAACTGATTAAGGGGGCGTATGAGCTGCACCGGCATAAAGGCACACCGTGGGCCATCCGCGAGATTGTGCGCCGGCTCGGCTTTGGTGAAGTGCAAATTCTGGAGGGCCTGGGTGGGCGAACGCATAACGGTGACATCCATTATGACGGCTTATATGCCTACGGGCACAGTGACCGCTGGGCGCATTACCGGGTGATCATGAACAACCCGATTACCAATGATCAAGCGGCTTTACTGCGCCATACACTGGCTGCGTTTGCACCCGCACGCTGCGTTCTGGCAGCACTGGATTATCGGGCCTCGGCCATTCGCTATGACGGCAAAACCACTTATGGTGGCCAGTTCAATCACGGTACGGCTTGATTAAGACACAATTATCGAAAGGATAAAAATGGCAAATTTGCAGGAAACCGGTGTTTGGGAAGCTGGTATCTATCAGCTGGAAACATCAGATCCGGTTATGGGTGGGGCCGGCGGTATCAGTAATCGCGCCCCGCGCCAGCTGGCCAACCGTACGCTGTGGCTGAAAAATGAACTCGCGTCCGCGGTACAGAGTATTGGCATAAACAAAGCAGATAAAACCACGCAAGTGATTGCCGGTAACGGCCTGACCGGTGGCGGCGATTTGACTGCAAACCGGACGCTGGCGCTGGGCACACCGGGCACCATTACCGCAAGCAGTACCAATGCTGTGCAGGCTGCCAGTCACACCCATGCAATTGATGCTGCGACTACGGGCAAAGCGGGTATTGTCCAACTATCCAGTGCCATCAATAACCCTGCCGAAAATCTGGCGGCCACGCCCAAAGCTGTGATGGACGCACTGGCGGCTGCCATGGCCGGCAATCTCACGCTGCACGGGGCGCTGGGCAGCAAAAACCTTAACGATTTGATAGGGCAGGCGCACTATGGCATCTACCATCAAGTTGCCAATGCATCTGCAACATCGGATCTTAACTACCCGACACAAAAAGCCGGCACATTGCTGGTGCTGCCATCGGCATACAGCGGCGTCCAATTGTACATCCCGTTTGATATGTCATTGATTTACATCCGCAACCAAGCGGGTACTAACGGCGCGATGAGCGCATGGCGGTCAATTGGTGAGATTGAAGATGTACTGACGTCATCCAGCGCGATAACTGCACTGTCGGCAGCGAAGGGTAAAGAGCTCAATGACTCCAAAGCCGACAAAGCAACAACCATCAATGCAGGCAACGGCCTGACCGGCGGCGGCACACTGGCAGCCAATCGCATGCTGGCGCTGGGTACACCGGGCACCATCACCGCGAGCAGTACCAATTCGGTACAGGCTGCCAGTCACACCCATGCAATTGATGCCGCGACTACGGGCAAAGCGGGCATTGTGCAACTATCCAGCGCCATCAACAGCGCGGCCGAGAACTTGGCTGCGACTCCGCGGGCTGTGCGTGATGCAGTGACAGCGGCAACAAATACGGGCAACAACCTGCAAAGCGGTTGGACAAAACTGCCAAACGGATTCATGTTGCAGTGGGGTGTGCGAAATCATAATAGTTGGCCAGGTGAAATTGAGGTGTCGGTTACATTTCCGGTGGCATTTACATCTGGCTGTTGGTGTGCTTTCTTGGCGCCGATTTCCGCCGGTCTTGGTGCGATTGATGCAGATGCTGTCGTTAAGCAAAATACGTTAACCCAGACCGGCATGACTGTAATCACAAACAATCATGGCGGCCAGCTGGTGAATTTGACGGAATGGCGCGGATTTTACTGGGTTGCGTTGGGAGCGTGATTATGACTTATTACTATTCGTCATCTACTAATGGATTTTATTTGAGTGAGCTGCATGCTGAGATACCGGCTGATGCGGTGCCCGTCGCCGACGATTTATATACACAATTGATTGCGGGTATTGAGGCGGGTTGTGAGATTGTTGCTGTTGTTGATGATGTACCAGTAATGACGGTGACGCCGCGACCAAGTCCGTATCACAGCTACGATAAGGGTACCGGAAATTGGGTACTGACGGATGAGGCTGCTGCACAACAAACCGCCGATCTTCAGGCGGTATTACGGGAGCAGGCCGCCGCCGAAGTGGTATACGCCGCCACCATCATTGCCGCACTGCAAGACGAGATCGAGCTGGACGAGGACGGCGATACAGCCGTGGCCGAAGCGCAACTGGCCGACTGGCGGCGCTACCGTGTGGCATGCCTAAAGGTGCAGCGCGGGCAGCTGACGGAGTTACCGGCGCGCCCGGCATAACAAAACCCCGCCGATGGGCGGGGTGTAACAAAGTAGCAGTAAAGACGGCGACGTGACCGGTGTTGCGAGCACCGGCCACGCCCCTCCGCAGATTAAGCCTGCATTGGACAGCCGCCACCTAGCTAGGCAGGCGGATTCTAACACCGTTAAATGTAGGAGTAGTAAAAAATGAAATACCGTTGCAAAAATTGCAATAAGCTTTTGGCCGTCGGTACGGGTGAGTTTGAAATCAAATGCCCGCGCTGCAAAAGCCTGAACCGTTTTTGCTCTTTAAAACCCCAAACCTTACCACCGGCAACAACCGGTTGCTGATTCTTTATCCGAGCGCCATGAGTGCCCCATATCAATACCCAAGGAGTATTCATGGCATCCAAACCCCAACCCCTGATCCCGTGGATGGGCGGCAAACGCCGCTTGGCCAAGCACCTGTTTCCTCTGTTCCCAGAGCATACCTGCTACGTCGAACCTT
>JBHAET010000064.1:0-5815 GCA_041855705.1 Neisseriaceae bacterium | reverse complement strand
TGCGCGCCCATGGCCTGCAACATGGCATTGGCCATCGAGCCGTGGTTGAACGAACCGAGCAGTCGCCGCTTGCCGTTCATTTGCAGGTAGCGTGCCGCCCACACCACCGGTGTGCCGACATCGGCGGCAAACACCGCATCATCGGCGGCCATTTCGCTCAAGGTTTTGGCCACATATTGCGGGTGCATCGGCGTGCCTGCGCGGGCGGGTTTGGCCAGGTCATCCAGATCCTGGCGTGCTTGGGCATAGTGTTTGAGCGCTTTATCCAGGAAGCTGCGGTCGCTTTTCTGATCGATGGCGGGCAGCAGCGCATCCAGGGTTTCGGCGACACCGCCGATAATGCCTTGCGTGAGAGCAACATGCTTGCCCAAGGCCTGCGGATCGGTATCGACCTGAATCACGGTTTTGCCCTGCGGATAAAACGCGCGGTAAGGAAACGCCGTGCCCAGCATCAGCAGCGTGTCGCAATCGAGCATGGCGTGGTAGCCGGAAGAAAACCCGATCAGGCCGGTCATGCCGACATCGTTGGGGTTGTCCCATTCCACATGCTCCTTGCCGCGAAACGCGTGCACCACCGGCGCTTGCAGTTTTTCGGCCAGCGCCACCAATTGGCCGTGTGCGCCCGCGCACCCGCTGCCGGCCAAAATGGTGATGCGGCCGGATTGGTTGAGCATCTCGGCCGCCCGTTCGATTTCATTGGGCGGCGGCAGAATGCGCGGTTGCGCCGGTTGGGCCCAATGTGTGGTGGCGTTCTCCGGCGCCGGCAGCATGCCCACGTCACCCGGCAATACCAGCACCGCCACGCTGCGCTTGCCCACCGCAACATTCAGCGCACGCTGGAGGATTTCGGGCAGTTGCGCCGGATTGCTGATCAGTTCGACAAAATCGCTGCACTCGCGAAACAGCTCCTGCGGGTGGGTTTCCTGAAAATAACCCAGTCCGATTTCGCTGGACGGAATGTGCGAGGCAATCGCCAGCACGGGCACGCGGTTGCGTTTGCAGTCGAACAAGCCGTTGATCAGGTGCAGATTGCCCGGTCCGCTGCTGCCCGCACACACCGCCAGCTCGCCGGTTACCGCGGCTTGCGCCCCGGCAGCAAAGGCGGCCGCTTCTTCGTGGCGCACGTGCATCCATTCGATGCGGCCGTCGCGGCGGATGCTGTCGTTCAAGCCGTTGAGGCTGTCGCCGGTGATGCCCCACAGGCGTTTTACGCCGGCATTGGCCAGCGTTTCGACCAATAAATCGCTGATGGTTTTGGACATGGCTAATCACTCCTTAAAATAGTTGGAACGTTAAGGCCGTCTGCAAGGTTTCAGACGGCCTTGATGCGTGTTAAATATCCAGTTTCGGATACACCGGTTGCCACATCGCATCCTGCACGGCCTGCACCCAGTTGTCGTGCGATTTCGCGGCCACGCCGTCTTTCACCGCCTGTTTGGCTACAGCCACCGCCACGGTGGCGGAAGAGGCGCGCAGGTTATCAACCGGCGGCAGCAGTGATGCACCCAAATCGGAGGGGTTCACTTGCGAGGCCACCGCTTCGGCAGCGGCCAGCAGCATACCGTCGGTGACGTGTTTGGTGCCGGAAACAATGATGCCGAGACCCAAGCCGGGATAGAGCAAAGCGTTGTTGCCTTGGCCGATCTGGTAATTGACGCCGTTGTACGCCACGGGCGGCACGGGAATGCCGGTAGCGATCAGCGCTTTGCCGTCCGACCATTTAACCGCATCTTCCGGCATCACTTCGATGCGCTCGGTGGGGTTGGACAGCGGCAGCAGAATCGGCCGTTCCACGCCGGCGGCCAGGGCTTTCACCACCGCTTCGTTGAATGCGCCGTGGTCGGTGGAGGTGCCGATCAGAATGGTGGGCTTGATTTGCTTCACGGTTTCAAGCAAGCCGATTTTGTCGCCGTTTTTGCCTTTTTCACGCGCCCAGGCGGCTACTTCGGCAGCGGGGCGGGCGTATTCCTGCTGATAGTCGGGCAAATCCTGCATATCGTCGGTGACCAAACCGTTGATGTCGATCAGCCACACCCGTTTTTTCGCTTCTTCGCGGCTCAAGCCTTCGCGCTCCATCGCCGCGCTGATTTGATCCGCCATGCCGGTGCCCGCCGTGCCGGCGCCGTACACCAGCAGGCGCTGTTCGGCAAACGTCTGTTTGGTGACTTTCAAACCGGAAATCACCGCTGCCATCACAATCGCGCCGGTGCCCTGCATATCGTCGTTGAAAATGCGGTATTTATCACGGTCTTGCACCAGAATGCGGCGCGCGTTGGAGGGGCCGAAATCCTCGAAGTGCAGTAGCGCATTGGGGAACAGCTCGGCAGCGGTTTTCAGGTAGGCATCGATCATCGCGTCGTAACGCGCGCCGCGCACGCGGGCATGGCGGTTGCCGAGATAGGCCGGATCATTGAGCAGCGCTTCGTTGTCGGTGCCCACGTCCAGATTCACCGCAATCACGCGCGCGGGATCAATGCCGGCGGCCGCGCTGTAAACCGCCAATTTGCCGATGGAAATATCGGTGCCGTTCACGCCCCAGTCGCCAATGCCCAAAATTTCTTCGGCATCGGACACCACGATCAGATCCACATCGTCCGCGCCCAAACCCAGCGTTTCAAACGAAGCGCGGATGTTTTCCGGATGGTTGATATCCAGATACACCGCGCGGCTGCGGCGGTAGTCGCGGCTCCATTTTTTGATCGCTTCGCCCACGGTCGGGTCGTACACAATCGGCAGCATTTCGGCTAAGTGGTCGGTGAGCAGCTTGTAATACAGCACCTCGTTGCGGTTGTGCAGCTGGTCGAGAAAGATGTATTTTTCGATATTCTTTTCGTATTCGGAAAACTGGCGGTAAGCACGCGCGGCCTGTTGCTCCAGCGTTTCCACCGCCGCAGGCAGCCGGCCGGTGAGGCCGAGTTTGGCGCGTTCTTCCTGCGTGAACGCCGTACCGCGGTTGGTGAGGGGGTTTTTGAGAATATCGGAAGGTTTGCTCACGATGCTGCTCCTTTTGGGGCTTGGAGATTAAGAAGGGTTATTCAGCTAAAACAATGGCGTAAATAGATTTCCAAAATCTTGAAAAAGATTAGCCGAATCCGAACCCATATGGCGCAACCGATTATAGGCTTGTTAAATCAAACTAAAAAGATGATTTGACGTATTTTAAAGTTCTTAACCCGATGATTTTGAGAGTTGAATATCCAACTTTTTATGTTGAGTGAGGCCAAGCCATGAAACCCAATCTGAACCACAGCGAAATCAACCGCCGCATCGGCAAAACCATCGCCAAATACCGCCAGCAAAGCGGTTACACGCAGGAACAGGTGGCCGAAATCCTGCAAATCGGCAACGAAGCCGTATCGCGCATGGAACGCGGCCTGATTATGCCCAACGTGGCGCGGCTGATGGAATTGGCGGAGATTTTCCAATGCACCGCCGCCGATCTCATCGCCGACGGCAGCCCGCGCCTGTTCGACAAAACCCATCATCTGCATCTGATGATGTCGGAATTGGCCGAACACGACCGCGAGCTGATGCTGCACTTTTTGGAACGCTTTACCCTGCGGCTCAAGCAGGTTCAGACATCATGATGGCATGAAACTGCTAACCAGCAGCTGCGATGTATGTGAAGCGTTTATGCACCATCAGAGGCCTTTTATATTGAAAAGCAGGTTTCTGTTTTGGGGTGATCTGCTATGGATTATTCAATAAGTCTATGATGGAGATTGATTATGCATTGCCGTCTTTTGGGCCGCGTGAATAACACCAAAGAGAACCCGTGTCTTGGTGTTTCTTTGGCAACCAAGTCGAGGCTTCTTTTGAAAATGGATGGTGGCGATTATACGTCGTGCGAGGTCATTGAATGGATCAAAAGCGATGACGGACATGAGGGCGCAACTGTGTTACTGGATCCGTTTTTGCAGGATAAATTTTTTGATTATTATGGGCGGGATGTCGTGGATATTTTTCCTGTCGGGCGAAGTTTTGAATTGAAATACGCTGCGGACAAGGTTGCCATATTTGAAGTCCTTTCACACAAAATGACGCAGGGCTGATTATCGGTTGGATAAGGTATTGGAAATCGTCGCATCATTTGCACAGCAGATTGGGCGTGAAGCTGGCCACCCCGTGGAAAGCGCCACACCTGTCAGACTGTTATGCGGTTTGACCGTATTGTCATCATGAACAAAGCGGCACATATTTCAAGGCTGCCTGAAACGGTTTTCAGGCAGCCTTGAATGTGTGACAGCCGCCGGACTTAGACATCAGTGGCAACCTTGTCGCCTTCCGCTTCCATCCAGGCGCGGCGGCTGGCGGCTTCGCCCTTGCCCATCAGTTTGATGAAAATGGCGCGGGTGTCGTCATCGGTTTCGGCCGCAATCTGCACCTTGAGCAGGCGGCGGGTATCCGGGTGCATGGTGGTGTCCTTGAGCTGGTCGGGATTCATTTCGCCCAAGCCCTTGAAGCGGCTGATGGCATAGGCACTGTCGCGCACCCCTTCGCTTTGCAGGCGCTCCAGAATGCCATCCAGTTCCTGGGCGTCCAGGGCGTACAGTTTGCGGGCCGGTTTGCTTTTGCCCTGCGCATTGACATCCACCCGAAACAGCGGCGGTTGCGCCACATAGATGTGGCCGCGGGCAATCAGGGCCGGAAAATGGCGGTAGAACAGGGTCAGCAGCAATACCTGGATGTGGGCGCCGTCCACATCGGCATCCGACAGGATGGCGATTTTGCCGTAGCGCAAACCGCTCAAGTCGGCATTGGCCGCATCGGTATGCGGGTCCACGCCGATGGCCACCGAAATGTCGTGGATTTCGGCATTGCCAAACAGCTGGTCGGGATGGATTTCAAAGCTGTTGAGCACCTTGCCGCGCAAGGGCAAAATGGCCTGGGTTGCCTTGTCGCGTGCCAGTTTGGCCGAGCCGCCGGCCGAATCGCCTTCCACCAGAAACAGCTCGTTTTCGCGGATGTCTTCGCTCTCGCAGTCGGTGAGCTTGCCCGGCAATACCGCCACCCCGCTGCCTTTTTTCTTTTCGATTTTCTTCACCGAGCGCATGCGTGCCTGTGCCTGGCGGATGGCCAGTTCGGCAATTTTGCGGCCGGCATCGACATGCTGGTTGAGCCACAATTCGACGGCATCGGTGGTGACCGTGGCCACCAGTTTCAGCGCGTCGCGGTTGGTCAGTTTGTCTTTGGTCTGCCCTTGAAACTGGGGGTCCAGCACCCGTGCCGACAGCACAAACGCCACTTTGCCGAACACGTCGTCGCTCTGGATTTTCACCCCGCGCGGCAACAGATTGTGGTGGTTGATGAAGTTGGTGACGGCGGTGAATACCGCCTGTTTGAGTCCGGCCTCGTGGGTGCCGCCCAGGGGGGTGGGAATCAGGTTGACATAGCTTTCGCTGACGACATTGCCTTCTTCCAGCCAGGTCAGTGCCACGGCAGCCCCTTCGCCGGGGCTGAAATCGCTGTCACTGCCTGTGCCGATGCGGTTGTCGGCGGCAAACAGCGGCACCGCCGGCAGGGCATCGTGCAGCAGACTGTTCAGGTAGCCTTGCAGGCCATCGGGATAATGCCAGCTTTGGCTGCCGGCTTCGCTGCCGTCCTCCGCAATGCGGACCAGGCGCACGGTAATGCCCGGCAGCAGCACCGCTTTGGCGCGCAGCAGGCGTTCCAGTTCGGCCAGATTGCAGTGCGGGCTTTCAAAATAGCGGGCATCCGGCCACACGCGCACTTCGGTGCCGCTGTCTTTGGCCGCGCAACGGCCGGTTTCCTGCAAAGGCTCGATGACCCGGCCGTCGGCAAACACGATGCGGTG
>JBHAET010000063.1:0-2708 GCA_041855705.1 Neisseriaceae bacterium | reverse complement strand
GTCGGACAGGGCGCGCAGGTCAGTGAGCAGGGCGTCGGCATCGGGGTAAGGGCTGAGTGTGCCGAAACGGCTGCCCAAATCCAGTCCCAGGTTGCGGGCGGTGCCGACCAGACGGGCCAGAATGTGGGCAATCGCCCGGCGGTAGGGTTCTTCTTCGCGCGCCCGTTCGGCATCCGGCGAGGCATCTGCCAGCGCCTGTACTGCATCGCTCACCGCCACCCGGCGCACCGACAGGCTCAGTTCGCGGTACAGCAGGCCCAGCGTTTCACGGTAAAAGCGGAACACGCTGTCGGCCTGGCGGGCAAAGGCATGGTGCAGGGTGTCGGCATCGACATAGGGATTGCCGTCGCGGTCGCCGCCAATCCAGCCGCCGATGTGCAGCAAATCGGGCAGGGCGCAACCGGGATAGGCTGCCTGAAGTTCGTCGGCCATTTTGCGGTAAAGGTCCGGCACCGCACTGAAAAAGCTGAGCGGAAAATAGGCAATGCCGTTGTTGATTTCGTCGGCCACCGTGATTTTGAAGTGGCGGGTTTCATTGGTCTGCCACAGCGACCAGAGCACGGTTTGCACTTCGCGCGCCAACTGGCTGCGGGCATGGCGGCCGACACGGCGGCTGCGTTCGTCCAGCAGGGTACGGATCTGGCGGTGAAAGCCCAAAATGCTTTGGCGCTGGACTTCGGTCGGGTGGGCGGTGAGCACCGCCGCCACGGTGGTGTGTTGCAGTGAGGCCGCCACCGTTTGGCGGTCCAGGTTGTGCCGCTGCAACAATGCCAGCACATGGGCAAACGAGGAGCGGCCGGGGGCGGTGTCTTCTTCTTCGCGGGCGCGGCGGCGGCGTTCGTGGTGGGCGTCTTCGGCAATGTTGAGCACCTGGGCAAACAGACCGCAGGCGCGGATCAGGTTTTCCAGTTGCGCATCGTCCAGTTGTGGCAAGACCTGTTCCACCACCGACTGTGCTTCCGACCCGGAGAGCAAGGCGGTGAGAGCCTCTTGCACCGGGGCGGCGGTGCATTCGGCCAGTACCGATTGCAGGGCCTGGCTCAAAAAGGCGACATCATCGGCCAGCGGGGCATCTTTGGGGTGGTCGGTTAGGGTGGCATGCATGGTGGTGGCTCACGGTCAAACGGCAACCCGCTGGGTTTATTGCCCGGCCCCGGCCCGGCGGTGTGACGGGGCGGGTGCCGGTGGCGAAAGAGCGATGCGGGTTGGCAGGGGTGGGAATAGGTCAGGGCAAAAGGCGGTACGCTGCGGCCGGCAGTGGCCGGGCACGCAAGACTAGCGCATTGTCTGCTGCGCCGCAACAGGGCGGCTGCATATAACCGCCACTTCTTTGGATACAAGCCCAAATTCTTTGGCTGTGCCGGCCGTTCAACGTATAGTGCGCCCATTTCGTTCGTTTCATCAGGAATTGCGATGACTGTTTTCTTTTCCCGTCCGCTGCGCCTGCTGTGTACCGCCACGGCCGCACTGGCACTGGCTGCCTGCGGCCAGCAAACCGCCGGTACTGCGGCTTCTGCACCGGCCGGTAGCGCACCGGCGGCCAGCGGCAAAATTGAGTTGCTGAATGTGTCCTATGATGTGATGCGTGACTTTTACAAGGATTTCAATCCCTTGTTTGAAAAGCATTATCAGGCGCAGCATCCGGGAGTGCAGATCAGCGTTCAGCAATCGCACGGCGGCTCCAGCAAGCAGGCACTGGCGGTGGCCAATGGTCTGCAGGCCGATGTGGTGACCATGAACCAGAGTTCCGACATCGAATTGCTGCAAGGCAAAGGCTTGGTCAAGGCCGGCTGGGAGCAGGCTTTCCCCAACCATTCGGTGCCGTTTACCAGCACCACGGTGTTTCTGGTGCGCAAGGGCAATCCGAAGGGCATCAAAGATTGGGCCGATCTGGCACAGCCGGGGGTGGGGCTGGTGGCGACCAATCCGAAAAGCGGCGGCAACGGCCGCTATACCTTCCTGGCCGCTTACGGTTATGCGCGCAAGGCGTTTAACGGTGACGAGGCGCAGGCCAAGACCTTCTTGCAAAAACTGTTTGCCAATGCCGTGGTGCTGGAAGCCGGCGGCCGGGCGGCCACCACCACGTTTGTCCAGCGTGAAATCGGCGATGTGCTGATCACGTTTGAAAACGAGGCCAATATGGCGGCCAAATCGTTTGGCGAGGGCAAATTTGAAATCGTGTATCCGCAATATTCGGTGGCGGCGGAAAATCCGGTGGCGGTGGTGGACGGCGTGGCCGACAAAAAGGGCACGACAGAGGCCGCACGCGCTTATCTGAACCATTTGTGGAGCGATGAAGGGCAGAAACTGGCGGCCGAATTGTATTTGCGCCCGTCCAATCCGCAGATTCTGGCCCAATACAATGAACGTTTCCCGCCGGTGGAAACCTTCCGTCCCACCGAGGTGTTCGGCTCGTGGCCGGAGATCATGAAAAACTTTTTTGCCGACGGCGGTTTGTTTGACCAAATCAGCAAACGCTGAATCTGCTAAAATCGCGGCAAGGCTGCCTGAAACATGTTTCAGGCAGCCTTGCCGGTTTTTGGGCGGCTGGCATGCCAAACGGGTGTGCAGATGGGCGGCCGGGGCTGGCCGGCACGATGATTTGCGGGTGTGTTTGGAGGGAGACCTTTGCACCCCCCATCTGCGGCGCATTTGAAGCGTTGTGCGCTGCTCGCCCGCTTGCCTAATTCTATGTTGTGTCTGCACTC
>JBHAET010000062.1:0-3686 GCA_041855705.1 Neisseriaceae bacterium | reverse complement strand
GAAATGCCGGGGCCGACGGCATAAATGCTTTCGTGCCAGAACGCCAGATCAAAGCCGAGAAACACCCCCGACAACAGCGCAAAACGCCGCGCCTTGCTGCTTTTGGGCAGGTTTTGCCCGTAAAAACGCATCAGCAGCCAGAACACCACCGCCGCCACCGATAGGCGCCAAAAAGCGATTGCATAGCCGCCCACCGGCACAAACTTGACAATCACACTGCCCATGCCGAAGACCACGCAACCGAAAACCAGCATCGGGGCGGCGTGTTTTTGATGGAGGATGGGAAGATTCATGCCATGTGTCCTGCCGGAATTTAAAGAATCAGTGGGGCGGATGCGAGCCGGTCATCATACCGATGAGTGCGGTTGTTTTCAAACGCTTGCGGAGCACGGTATAAATCGGTTAAAACAGCATGGTTGCTGACTTTTGAGAGGAGAACAACATGAGTACACCGATGCAACAACCCACCCGTAATGCCGATGTTTGGCAACAAGACCGCGAGTATGTGTTCCATTCGTGGTCGGTGCAGGGCAGTTTGGATCCTTTGGTCATCCGCTCCGGGCAGGGTTGCCGGTTGTGGGACTATGAGGGCAAAGAATATTTGGACTTCAGCAGCCAGCTGGTCAATACCAACATCGGCCACCAGCATCCGAAAGTGGTGGCAGCGATCAAGGCGCAGGCCGATGAGCTGACCACCATTGCGCCTTCCACCGCCAACCATGCGCGCAATGAGGCGGCCAAGCGCATTGTCGGCCTGGCACCGGACGGTTTCAGCAAGGTGTTTTTCACCAATGCCGGTGCCGATGCCAATGAAAACGCCATCCGCATGGCACGGCTTTATACCGGGCGCGACAAGGTGCTGTCGTCCTACCGCTCCTATCACGGCAATACCGGCGCGGCGATTGTGGCCACCGGTGATGCCCGCCGCGTACCCAACGAGTACGCCCGCGGCCATGTGCATTTTTTCAGTCCCTATCTGTACCGTTCTGAATTCTGGGCAGCCGATGAGGCACAGGAAGGCGAGCGGGCGCTGCATCATTTGCGCCGGGTCATCGAATCGGAAGGCCCGGCCAGCATTGCGGCGATCTTGCTGGAAAGCGTGCCGGGCACCGCCGGCATCATGGTGCCGACCAAAGCCTATATGCAGGGCGTGCGCGCCCTGTGCGACGAATTCGGCATTGTGATGATCATGGACGAGGTGATGGCCGGCTTTGGCCGCACCGGCAAATGGTTTGCGCTGGAACATTATGATGTGGTGCCGGATTTGATCACCTTTGCCAAGGGGGTGAACTCCGGCTATCTGCCGGCCGGCGGGGTGGTGATTTCCGACAAGATCAACCGCTATTTCGATGACAAAATGTTCCCCGGCGGCCTGACCTATTCCGGCCATCCGCTGGCCATGGCCTCGATTGTGGCCACCATCGACGCGATGCGCGAGGAAGGCGTGGTGGAACACGCGGCCCAAATCGGTGCCGAGGTGCTGGGGCCTGGCCTGCGGGCATTGGCGCAGAAACATGCCGTGGTTGGCGAAGTGCGCGGCCTGGGTGTGTTCTGGGCATTGGAATTGGTCGTCAATCGCGACAGCCGTGCCAAATTGCCGCCCGAAGCCATGGCTGCGGTGAAAGCAGGCTGCCTGAAACGGGGTTTGCTGCCGTTTATTGCCGACAACCGCATCCATGTGGTTCCGCCGTGCAATGTCAGCGCCGAGGAGGTGGCTCAGGCGCTGTCGGTATACGATGAGGTGCTGGCCGAAGTGGGCGCCGCATACGCTCAGTAAGCCGGCATGGATGGTCAAGCCGTGTTTCAGGCAGCCTCGTGCACCCGCCGGCTGCCTGAAACCGGCATCAGGTACCGATATTGCCGACACGGGATTCAGATGCCCGGCAGCGTGCCGCAGCGTACGGCCGGTCCGGGCGACGATGGCATCATTTATTCAACAGATATTCAACAGACAAAGGATTATCATGAGTACGATTCTGGGGCATTTCATCAACGGCCAACGGGTTGAGGACAGTGGCCGCACGCAAGATGTTTACAATCCGTCCACCGGTGCTGTGAGCAAACAGGTGGCGCTGGCGGCCAAAGCCACGGTGGAAGAGGCGATTGCCGCTGCCGAGGCCGCTTTTGCCGGCTGGCGCAACGAGCCGGTGATCAAGCGGGCGCGGGTGATGTTCAAATTCAAGGAATTGCTGGAAGCCAACCGCGACCACATTTGCCGCCTGATCGGCGAGGAGCACGGCAAAATTTTGCACGATGCGGCCGGCGAGTTGCAGCGCGGCATCGAAAATGTGGAGTATGCCTGTGCCGCCCCCGAGTTTTTGAAAGGCGAATACAGCAAAAACGTGGGGCCGGCCATTGATTCGTGGAGCGAATTCCAGCCCTTGGGGGTGGTGGCCGGCATCACGCCGTTCAATTTCCCGGCGATGGTACCTTTGTGGATGTTTCCGATGGCCATTGTCTGCGGCAATACGTTCATCCTCAAACCGTCCGAGCGCGATCCCAGTGCCGGGCTGTATTTGGCCGAGCTGCTGAAACAGGCCGGCCTGCCCGATGGCGTGTTCAATGTGGTCAATGGCGACAAGGAGGCGGTGGACGTGTTGCTGACCGATCCGCGCGTGCAGGCGGTGAGTTTTGTCGGTTCCACCCCGATTGCCCAGTACATCTATGCCACCGCCACCGCCCACGGCAAACGCTGCCAGGCGCTGGGCGGTGCCAAAAACCATGCCATCGTGATGCCGGATGCCGATCTGGACAATGTGGTCAATTCCTTGCTGGGTGCGGCATTCGGCTCTTCCGGCGAGCGCTGCATGGCATTGTCGGTGGCGGTGGCAGTGGGCGACGAAGTGGCCGACCAGCTGGTGGCGCAAATCAGTGCCGCCATGGGCAACCTGAAAGTGGGTGCTTACAGCGACACCGGCAACGATTTCGGCCCGGTCATCACCGCTGCGCACAAGGCCAAAGTGGAAGGCTATATTCAAAGCGCCGCCGAGCAGGGGGCCACCATTGTGGTCGACGGCCGCGGCGTGAAGCCGGCCGGTTATGAAAACGGCTTTTTTGTCGGCGCCACCCTGATTGACCATGTGACCCCCGAGATGGTGAGTTACCAGGAAGAAATTTTCGGGCCGGTGCTGCAGGTGGTGCGGGTGGCGACCATGCAGGAGGCGATGGCACTGATCAACCGCCATGTTTACGGCAACGGTACCTGTATCTACACCCGTGACGGCGAGGCTGCCCGTTATTTCAGTGACCACATCCAGGTGGGCATGGTCGGCATCAATATTCCGCTGCCGGTGCCGGTGTCCTATCACAGCTTTGGCGGCTGGAAGCAGTCGCTGTTTGGCGATTTGTATGCCTATGGCCCGGACGGTGCGCGCTTTTATACCCGACGCAAGACCATTACCCAACGCTGGCCGACATCGGAAGTGCGCGAAGGGGCGCAATTCTCAATGCCGACGCTGGGCTGACCCGGCCAACAAAACCCCCGCTGTGCGGGGGTTTTGTTTTGGGTTTCCATTTTCTTGCCCATGCCATCAGGATGGATGATGCAGGTTTGCAAATTTTTATTTTAAAAAATATTTCATTTTAAACAGATGGGCCGCCGGTACGGAAACGGCGGGTGTCCGGCGTGCATGCGTGATGACGGACACCATGGTTCACCGGCATGGTGCGAGCGTCATGCAGTATTG
>JBHAET010000061.1:0-3797 GCA_041855705.1 Neisseriaceae bacterium | reverse complement strand
GCCTCGACCGCATACTGCGAGCAGGTCGGCGTATAACGGCAGCGGGGCGGCAACAGCGGACTGATGCCGTACTGATAAGCACGCACCAGCCACAACAACAGGCGGCGCACTGTCAGGGCTCCTTGGGCAGCAGCAGTTGCGCCAAGCTCTGCCACACCTGTTCGCGGCTGTCCGGTCCGAACGGTTGCCGCACCCGTACTACAAAGTCTTGCGGCGGCAGTGCGTGGCGGTGCAGGCGAAACCATTCGCGCAGGCTGCGTTTCATGTAATTGCGTCGATTGGCCCGTTTGGCGGTTTTTTTGCCCACCACCAGCCCCAGACGCGGATGTCCCAGACCGTTGTCTGCCCGCCACACTTGTAGGCCAGCCCGGTTTTTTTGGCAACGCAAAGCAAAAACGGATGAAAATTCATCCGTTTTCAACAAGCGGTAACGTTTACCAAAACGGCAGTCCAACTTTATACAGCCAGACGTTTGCGGCCCTTGGCACGACGGGCAGCCAACACGGCACGGCCGCCACGGGTTTTGCTGCGGACCAGAAAACCGTGGGTGCGTTTGCGGCGGGTAACAGACGGTTGGTAAGTGCGTTTCATGATGCTTCCTAAAGTTTGAGAACAAATAAACGCGACATTACACCGCAAACAGTGCATTTTGTCAATAAATATAATCGGCTGCCCGCAACCAAACTGCATTGCCGGCGCATGGCAGCCGGTCATGATTTTCGGTATAATGGCCCGCGCCCGACAACCGTGGGGCGCTTGTTCACTCATGGGTGGCTGCGCCGCCCGTTTTCACGCCGCAAAGCCCCGTATGACGATTGCCGACTTTTGGCCGCAGTGCCTCCGCCAGCTCCAGCAGCAGCTCTCCGCCCAGCAATACCGGATGTGGATTGAGCAACTGACCGTGGGCGAAGACAACGGTCAGTGGCAGGTGTATGCGGCCAACAATTTCATGTACAGCCACATCCGCCAGCAGTTCTGGCCGCAAATCCTGCAGATTCACCAGCAACTGCTGCCGGCTGGCAGCCCGCCCCTGTGCCTGAGCATTGGCCGCGGTCAGCTGCTGACCGCCGAACCGGTCGCTGCCGAAACACCAGTGGTGCCCGCTCGCCCGCCAGCTGCACCGGATCCTGTCGGCAAAAATACCGATGCGCTGTCCATCATCGGCAAGCATCTAAACAAAACCGCTCCGTCCGTCAACAATCACACCAGTCCCGCTGAAGCATCCGGCAACGCACCGGCCGCCAAAAGCAGTGCCCGCTCGCAGCTGCAGCCGGAATTCACCTTCGACACCCTGGTGATCGGCAAAGGCAACGAGGTGGCGGTGGCAGCGGCGCACAGCATTGTCGACAACCCCGGCGGCCGCTACAACCCGCTTTATCTCTACAGCAGCCCCGGTCTGGGCAAAACCCATCTGGTACAAGCCATCGGCAATGCCCTGCTGCAAAAAAATCCGAAAGCCAAAGTGGCCTACATGCACGCCGACCACTATGTCCGTGGCGTGATGAGCGCAGCACGCAATGACGGATTTGACGCCTTCAAACAAAAATACAAACCCTATGATCTGCTGATTTTGGACGATGTGCAGTTCATTGCCGACAAAACCCGCACCATGGAAGAGTTCTTCTATCTGTTCAATCACTTCCAGGACGAAAAAAAGCAAATCATCCTCACCGGCGACACGCTGCCTGACAACATCAACAAGCTGGACAACCGCCTGCAAACCCGCTTCAAACAAGGGCTGACCCTGCCCCTGGAACCGCCGGAACTGGAAATGCGGGCTGCCATTCTGATGAAAAAAGCCGAATTGAACGATGTGGCACTGGATGAAATGTCGGCTTTGCTGATTGCCAAGCTGATCCGCGGCAGCGTGCGTGATCTGGAAGGCGCGTTCAAACGGGTGGAAGCACATGCCCGCTTTACCGGCAAACCGATCAGCATCGACTTGATCAACGATGCCTTGCACGATCTTGTGGCCAGCGCCCACCGTGCGATCACTCCGGAAATGATTATGGACGCGGTAGGCAAATACTACCAAGTGTCACTGAGCGATTTACTGAGCAAAAAACGCACTGCTGCCGTGTCCCATCCGCGCCAAATGGCGATGGCCCTAACCAAGGAATTGACCTCGCTGAGCCTGCCGGCGATTGCCAAAAATTTCGGCGGCCGTGACCACACCACCGTCATGCACGCCATCAAACAGGTGGACAAGCGCCGCCAGGAAGATCCGGAAGTGGTCCGTGATTACCAGAAGTTGCAAATGTTGATCAAAAACTGATTCATACACCATCAAGGGAAGCCACCATGCTGATTTTACAAGCCGAACGCGATACCCTGCTCAAACCGTTGCAAACGGTGACCGGCATTGTCGAGCGCCGCCACACCCTGCCCATCCTGTCCAATGTGCTGCTGGAAAGCCAGGGCGGTCATACCCAGATTCTGGCCACCGATCTGGAAATCCAGATCCACACCACCGGCCCGCACAGCGGCGAAGATTTCCGGCTGACCACCAATGCCAAAAAATTGCAGGACATTTTGCGCGCCCTGCCCGATGGGGCTTTGGTGTCACTGGACTGGGCGCAAAACCGGCTAACCCTCAAGGCCGGCAAAAGCCGTTTCAACCTGCAAACCCTGCCGGCCGAAGATTTTCCGCTGATGAGTGTTGGCGAAGAAGTCAGTGCCGCCTTCTCCCTGCCGCAGGAAACCTTCAAGGAAATGCTGTCGCAAGTGCAGTACAGCATGGCGGTACAGGACATCCGCTACTACCTCAACGGCCTGCTGCTGCAAACCGAAGGCGACCAGCTGCGGCTGGTGGCCACCGACGGTCACCGGCTGGCCTACTCGGCCACCACCATTGATGCCGACCTTCCCAAATCCGAAGTGATTTTGCCGCGCAAAACCGTGCTTGAACTGTTCAAACTGCTTAATCTGCCCAGCGAACCGGTTACCGTGGAACTGCTCAACAATCAGGTGCGTTTCCGCTGTCACGAAACCGTGATCGTGAGCAAGGTGGTGGACGGCAAATTCCCCGACTACAACCGGGTGATTCCGCTGGACAACGACAAAATCTTTTTGGTCGGCCGTACCCAGCTGCTGGGCGCACTGGAGCGTGCCGCCATTTTGGCCAATGAAAAATTCCGCGGCGCCCGCCTGCACATCAAGCCGGGCGTACTCAGCGTCACCTGTAGCAACAACGAACAGGAAGAAGCGCGCGAAGAACTGGAAATTGCCTACCAGGGCGAAGAGCTGGAAGTCGGCTTCAACATCAATTACCTGATGGATGTGCTGCGCAATGTCCACAGCGAAGACTTGCAACTGGCATTCGGCGATGTGAACCGCTCCACCCTGTTTACCATCCCCAATCATCCCAATTTCAAATACATTGTGATGCCGATGCGGATTTAAGCCGCTGCCCGCGAACAAAAGGCTGCCTGAAACCCGGTTTCAGGCAGCCTTTTGTTGGTTCTCGGCATCAAACGCCCAGATATTCCATCATGCTCTGAGCCGCATCGCGCCCTTCGGCGATGGCGGTTACCACCAAATCCGAGCCGCGGGTGATGTCGCCGCCGGCAAACACTTTCGGGTTGGCGGTTTGCTGTTTCAAGCGGCCTTCAGCAGCAATGCGGCCTTTGCCGTCCACATTCACGCCCGCTTCGGCCAGCCACGGCATGGCGTGCGGCGCGAAACCGAAAGCCACAATCACCGCATCGCAGGCAATCACTTCTTCGCTGCCCTCGATGATTTCGGCGCGGCGGCGGCCTTTTTCGTCCGGCTCGCCCATGCGGGTTTTCACGATTTTG
>JBHAET010000060.1:0-3529 GCA_041855705.1 Neisseriaceae bacterium | reverse complement strand
GTTGCGCCTGCTGCATCCGCGTTATCCGCTGTACATTGCGCCCAAGCCGCAGCAGCTGTTTGTGGTGGGTGCCACCCAGTTGGAAAGCGAGAGCCGTGCACCGGTGAGCGTGCGTTCCGGGCTGGAATTGCTCTCGGCGCTGTACACGGTGCATCCGGCGTTTGGTGAGGCCGAAATTCGGGAGCTGAATGTTGGACTGCGTCCGACGTTGCCGCATCACGAGCCGGAAATCCGCCATTGTGTCCGCCGCCGTTATCTGGCAGTCAACGGTTTGTACCGTCACGGTTTCCTGATCGGCCCGGCATTGGTCGAGGCCGTGTTGCGCCTGCTTGGGGCGCTGGATCACGGACAAACGCCGCTGCACGATGCGCTCAGCGGTTTGATTTACCACCCGCTCAATAAGGAGCAAGACTCATGATGTCGATCAGTTTGAATGGCCGCAACATACCGTTTGCCGGTGGCAGTCTGGCCGATGTGCTGGCCTGCCACCCGGTGGAAATGCCGTTTGCGGTGGCCTTGAACAGCGTGTTTGTGCCGCGCCAGCAATATGCGGCTACCCGGGTGCAGGATGGCGATTGCATCGATATTGTGCGGCCGGTGGCCGGGGGTTGATGAGGAGGGGAGTGATGTCGGAACTGAAACTGTATGACCGGCAGTTTGCCAGCCGCCTGCTGCTGGGCAGTGCCGCCTATCCGTCCTTGCACACCCTGCAACAGGCGGTGGCGGCCGCCGGCCCGGCCATGATCACGGTGTCGCTGCGCCGGCATGGCGGCGGTGATGCCGCACACGGACAGGCTTTCTGGCGGTGGCTGCAAGAGTTGCAACTGCCCCTGTTGCCGAACACTGCCGGCTGCCTGAGTGTGCAGGAGGCGGTGACCACCGCGCAGATGGCGCGCGAGGTGTTTGCCACCGACTGGATCAAATTGGAGCTGATTGGCGATGACCACACCTTGCAGCCGGATGTGTTCCAGCTGGTTCAGGCAGCCCGGCTGCTGGTCAACGACGGTTTTAAGGTGTTGCCGTACTGCACTGAGGATTTGATTGTGTGCCGCCGCCTGCTGGATGCCGGCTGCACCGCATTGATGCCGTGGGCGGCACCAATCGGCACCGGCCTCGGGGTGGTGCATGCCTATGCCTTGCGGGTGCTGCGCGAACGTTTGCCCGACACGCCGCTGATCATCGATGCCGGTTTGGGACTGCCTTCGCAGGCGGCGGAAGTGATGGAGTGGGGCTATGATGCGGTTTTGCTCAACACCGCCGTGTCCCGCGCCGGCGATCCGGTGGCGATGGCATCGGCATTCGCCCACGCAGTACGGGCCGGCCGTCTGGCTTATGCCGCCGGTGCGGTGGTGCCGCAGACTGAAGCACGTGCCAGCACGCCGGTGGTGGGGCAGCCGTTTTGGCACAGTGCCGATTATGCCGGAGACACCACGCAATAAAACCGCCCCGTACCATCCCAGTGTGACGGTGCGGCAGTGGGCGCGATGATGCAGGCATTGAGGTATCGACGGGTTTCAGGTAGCCTTGGGCCAAAGTGGTCATGTGACGGCCTGGGCAAAATAAAGACCTGAGGAGACTTTTGCAAAACCCCTATCTGTAGCGTATTCCGGCGTGGCGCGCTGTCCGCTTAGGTCGTGTAGTCAGAAGGCTGGTGAAGCGGTTTTAAAGGGTGCCGTTACCGGTGCGGCGGCAGGTGTGTTGCACAGGTCTGAATCATCAAATGGCGTCGGGGAGGGCGTATGTTGCCGCATCAGCAAGCAGACGAATTGATTTTCAAGGAATATTATCAGGAGGAATTGCAGCGCAATCCGCTGTACGAGCATTTGTTGTACGCTTTGCAGCATCGGTCGCAGTGGCCGGACGAGGCATGGCTGGCGGCGGCGCATGATTTTCGTGATTACGAATACGCCTGTTTCAAAACCGCGCTGTACCGCATGCGCCAAATCAACGGCACGGCCGCCGGCCAAGTGCGGGACAATGAGTTTATTCTGTTCCAGAGCGCCTTGCCGGTGGTGCCAAATTGAAACCGTGCAGGCAACAAAAAAGCCCCTGACGGGGCGTTTTGTGGTGGCCAGAGGCAGGATCGAACTGCCGACACACGGATTTTCAGTCCGTTGCTCTACCAACTGAGCTATCTGGCCGTCTCTTCACTTGAGAGATGCGCATTAAACCAGAACCGGTGCCGCTTGGCAAGCCTTATGCACGGTTTTTGGGGCCGGTCCGGGCGGCCGTTTGCTTAATGGTTTCTTTTCAAAGGCAATAAAATCCGGTGTTTTGTGGCCGGTTTTGTTACACTGCCGCCTGTTCAATCGCACGGCAGGCAGGGCAAGAGCATGACAGCGCAATGGGTACAGGGTTGGTGGCAGGGAGCCGAGCGGGCGTTTTCGCCCAATTACACGGCCCGCCCCGCCGGCACATGTGTGGATTTGGTGGTGATTCACAATATTTCGCTGCCGCCGTTCGAATATGGCGGCAATGCGGTGGCTGCCCTGTTTGCAAACCGGATTGCGGCGGATGATCCGGATCCGTTTTTGCGTTCGCTGCACACCTTGCGCGTTTCCAGCCATTTTTTCATTCGCCGCTGCGGCCGGATTCAGCAATTTGTTTCCTGTGACGATGCGGCGTTTCATGCCGGCGTGTCCCGTTTCCGTGACCGCAGCGGCTGCAATGCGTTTTCGGTAGGCATCGAACTGGAGGGCTGCGATTTCGAGCCGTTTGTCGAAGCGCAATACGGGGCCTTATTGAACTTATTGGCCGCGTTGTGTTCTGTGTATCCGATTGGAGCGGTGTGCGGCCACCAGCACATTGCCCCCGGGCGCAAAAGCGATCCCGGCCATTTTTTTGATTGGGCACGCTTGCGTGCGGCCGGTGTGCCGGTGGATGAGGCTGCCTGAAAGCGGCAATGGCTGCCGGCAGCGGTGTTTTTGGTTATAATCGCGTCATTTGCCGTCTGTCATCAGCAGCGGGCGGCAGCCGATGTTCCCGAATAAAGATGCTGTCCGTATCGGCAAGGCTGCCGGGGCGGCGGTGATGTGAGATCCGGCCAGCGGCGCCGCGGCGCCGGTGGGAGACTGAATGTATGAATGATTCCGTAGTGATGGTATTGGCCTTGGGTGCCGCGGTGATTCTGGCGGTGCTGGCCTACAATATGTATCAGGAAAGCCAATACCGCAAACAGGTGCGCGACCAGTTTGGCCATGCCAACAAGGATGCGCTGTTGGAAGCCGACGTCAAATCGGTGCGCGACGGTCACCGGCACGAAACGGCGGTGGCCGATGCCGGGCACGCGCCGATCAAGCCGTTGCGCGAAACCAGCCTGGCCGATTTGCAGCCGGCCCAGGCTCTGGCCCGGCCTCAGGCGGCTGCTGACGAAGCGGCGCCTCAGGCGGTTGCTGAAGCCAACACCGAAACGCCGGTACCGGCCGCCGAGCCGGCCGAGCCGGTGTTGCAGCCGGAAACCGCTGCCGAAACCGGCGGCGGCGCGTTTCATTTCATCAAGCGGCCCAAGGCGGCGCCGTCACAGGCCCAG
>JBHAET010000059.1:0-9637 GCA_041855705.1 Neisseriaceae bacterium | reverse complement strand
CCGCGAGCTCAATTACATCAGCCGCCATGTGGAAGAATACTGGTTTGCCGATTATTGCAGCACGGATGCCGATGCCGCGGCACTGGGCGAGGGTTTGGGCCGGCATCTGCATTTTTCGCATTACGGCTTGCTGGGCTACCTGATGCTGCTCAGTCCCACCCTGGGCCAGGCCCTGACCACCGCCCTGCAATTTCCACTGCAGCTGGGCAGCTACTTCCACATCCGCCTGCTGCAATCCGCCACCCAGGCCAAACTGCAATTCACCCACTACAGCGGCCGGCCGGAACTGTTCCGTTTCCACCTGCGGCTGTGTGCCGAAGCCTACCGCCAGATCATGGCCGATTTGGGCGGCTTTCACCGTGACCGGCTGCAACCCTGCTACCGCGATGAGGGCGATGCCGATGATGCACTGTGCTTTGACCGCACCCTGCTCGCCACCCCGCTGCCCTATGCCCAAGCCAGCGTGTTTGCCCAAACCTTCGGCCAGTGCCAGGCACTGGAGCGGCAAATCCGCGATTTGCTGCTGCAACCGCTGGTACTCAAAGTGCGCGCCCTGCTGCAAAGCGATCTGCGCCGCTACAGTGCCATGAACGCGGTGGCCGCCGAACTGCACATGAGCGAACGCACCCTGCACCGCCATTTGCGCAAATCGGCCACCACCTTCCAGCTGCTGCTCGACGATGTGCGCCTGCACCGCGCCGTATCCCAACTGCACAGCCGCCGCCACAGTCTGGCGCAAATTGCCGAAGAACTGGGTTTTGCCGATGCCAGTGCCTTTACCCAAGCCTTCAAACGCTGGACCGGCCACAGCCCGAAAGCGCTGCTTGATGGCCAAACCGAAACCTCGACAAAGTAGGCCGGGATCGTTGCAGAATACTCAGACATGACTGACGGGCAACATCCCCAAAGCATCAATCGGCACCGCCTTTATTTTATCATTACAAATAATATCAGTTATTTATAATTAATCATCAACCAAATCAACCGATGTACACTTCTCAATAAAAGGGGGCAGATATCAATCTGCCCCACCACATCAACATGCTTTCACACTGCATTTCATGCTGCCTGAAAGCGGTTTACACAACCTGAGCAATGTAAAAACTGCTGTGATCCAACTGATCCAAATGGTTGCCAGACACCGTTGCCAGATAAACCGCATCCCTGCCACCAACACCATCAATATCGTAATACAGCTGGCCATTGTTTTGATCGAACAAAATACGCTGCTGACTGGTTGTGGCTTGATTGCCAAATGCAAACACTCCGGCATCGATCCGATCACCCAGGGTATCAGCAGCCAAAAGTGCCGTAATGCCGATACGGTCGACTCCAACCGTAAAATCCAGCACCCAATCGGCATCTGCATTGGCCAACGTGTCACCAAACACAAAACTGTCGGCACCTTCCCCACCCCACAACCGGTCAGCACCGGCACCACCAATCAACACATCGTCACCATGGCCACCATCCAATTGGTCGTCATCGTCATCACCACGCATCAAATCATTGCCGGCGCCACCCCACAGCAAATCAACCCCCTCATTGCCATATAACTGATCATGACCGGACTTGCCTTCCATGCGGTCATCACCCGTGCCGCCCAACAACACATCATCGTCCGCACCACCATCCAGCTGATCATTGCCTTCACCACCATAGGCATAATCCCGCCCGTCACCACCCCACATCAGATCGTGGCCATCATCACCATGCAAAACATCATTGCCCGCTTTGCCTTCCATCCGGTCATCGCCCGCGCCGCCGACCAACACATCATGCCCTTCGCCGCCATCCAATTGGTCATTACCTTGATGACCAAACAGATAGTCATCGCCAGCAGCACCCCACATCAGGTCATCACCCTCACCACCTTGTACCAAATCAGAAGCCACACCACCGTGCAGGTAATCATTGCCCGCACCGCCAATCAGCCAATTATCGCCCTCCACAAAAAACAATATGTGATCAGTCGAACTGCCGAATTTGTGGTTTGATGGCACGTTACCAATCACAGATACCGCCTCCTGCGAACTGTACTGGACCACAGAATGGGATTCACTTGGAAACGGTGCAGGCAAATGCGGCTGCATCAACCAATTGGCTGGCGCATACACCTCTGTCAGATGAGGTCTCGGTTTATTTGAATCAGCCATGCCCTGAAAGGAAAAATCCTCATCAAAAGCCTGTTCAGACCCAATGCCCGATGCAGACACAGCCGTGGTATCGCCACTCTTGCCTGCCAGACCATTGACGGCCAAGCGCTCCGTCTCATTTACCGACCAAAACACTTCATCCTGCTGCATCCATTGAATCATGAAATACCCCTCTCTCAAGCATCATGAGTTTAATCACACGGTCATCGGCAATACTGGTCTCAAATTGAATTGATTGCATTGCCTGCAGGACACCACATCAATGTCCGGCACTGGAAAACGTCATTCAGCCAACTTGCTTCATCTTGTTGGCCAAGCCGAAATATACCTTTTTTCAATCAGAAATGTTTCAACTTTACATTTGTCCGAATACTGGTTAAATACAGCGCATAAGCTCATCTCATGCCATACCATCGCCACCACAGCATGGCTGAACATTCAAATTTGTATAAAAATTCAGCCCCAGCAACGCATCCGCTGGCCAAACCAGCTTGTCCGCAAAAAACCGAAATCTGTCTGAATCCATACTTTTTCTGTTGGCGGGTTTTGTTTTAAAAATACGCTTCCCATAAAGACAACACAGGAGAAACTTCATGCACAAAACGGCTTTTGTCTGGCACGAACTGTATATGTGGCACGATACCACCACCTATGCCGGCCTGTACCGGCCCGGTCTCACGGTACAGCCCTTGCAGCACTATGAATCACCGGAACCCAAACGCCGCATCCGCAACCTGCTGGAAGTCTCCGGCCTGCTGGATGATTTAACGATGGTCAAGCCGCAAGATGCCACCCAAACCGATTTGCTGCGGGTCCACACCGCTGATTATGTCCAACGGATGGAGGCACAGCGCGACCAGGCCGGCCTGGCCGATGCCGAATCGCCCTTTGGTGCGGCATCGGTGGACATTGCCAAGAAATCGGCCGGCGGTGCCATCAGTGCGGTGCAGGCAGTATTGAACGGCCAGGCACATAATGCCTATGCGCTGATCCGGCCGCCCGGCCATCATGCCGAGCCGGATGCCGGCGGCGGCTTCTGCATTTTTTCCAATGCTGCCGTGGCCGCGGCCTGGGCACTGGACCAGGGTTTGGAACGGGTGGCAATTGTGGATTGGGATGTACACCATGGCAACGGCACCGAATCCTGTTTTTGGGACGATGGCCGGGTACTGGCCATTTCGCTGCACCAGGATAACTGGTTTCCGCAAAACCGCGGCCGGCATACCGATGTCGGGGCCGGTGACGGACTGGGCAAAAACATCAATATTCCGCTGATGCCCGGCTGCGGTCACGGTGCTTATGTATACGCTTTCGAACAGATTGTGCTGCCGGCACTGGAGGCATTTCAACCACAACTGATCATGGTGGCCTGCGGTTTTGATTCCAGCATTGAAGACCCGCTGGGCCGCATGCTGCTGCATGCCGACAGCTACCGCACCCTGACCCAAATGATGATGGATGCGGCCGATCGGCTGTGCAACGGCCATTTGGTGTTTACCCACGAAGGCGGCTACAACCCGGCCACCACCCCGTTTTTGGGACTGGCGGTGATCGAAACCCTGAGCGGCCGCAGCACCGGCATCAGCGATCCGTCACTGCCCTCCCATCTGGCCGCTGCCGGACAGGATTTGCAGGCGCACCAGCAACAGCACATTGATGCGCTGCGCCGCTTTTTCAGCCAACAGCCGGGTTGCCCGCTGTCCCAACTGCCGGCCTGATGCCAAAGGAGCGCATGATGTGGTTCATTCCCCAATCTCATCCCGAAATCAATAACCGCGCCCTGATCATCAGCCTGGTGTTGGTGGTGGCCGCCCTGTGGCTGGGTTACGGCCACAGCGTGACCCTGGCCGACGGCACCCGCACCTTTGGCATTTTCAGCCTGTTGCCGATCGCCTGTGTGCTCGGTTTTGCCCTGGTCAGCCGGCGCACGCTGGAGCCTCTGTTTTTTGGCGCCATCATCGGCCTGATGCTGGTCAACCCGCAGCCGGCCGAATTGCTGAAAAACCTGATGGCCAGCAGCCTGAAAGTGATGGCCGGCCCGGTCATGGGCTGGATTTTGCTGTTGTGCGTGCTGATGGGCGGCCTGATCATGTGGCTGCAGAAATCGGGCGCCACCGAAGCCTTCAGCCGCCTGATCGGCCGTTTCGCCCGCACCCGCAGCCAAAGCCTGATGGCCGCCTGGTTATTGGGACTGCTGATTTTCATTGACGATTATCTGAGCTCGCTCACCGTGGGCGCCACCATGCGCAAACTGACCGACCGGCTCGGCGTGTCGCGTGCCATGCTCTCCTATGTGGCCGATGCCACCGCAGCGCCGGTGTGCCTGCTGGTGCCAATTTCCACCTGGGGCATTTATCTGGCCGGTCTGCTGGAAAGCAACAAGGTGGCCGAAGCCGGCGGTGGCATGGCTTACTATCTGGGGGTGATTCCCTATGTGCTGTACGCCTGGGTGGCGGTGCTGCTGGTGCCGCTGGTGGCGTTCAACATCATCCGCCCCAGCCCGGCCATGCGTCGGGCCGAAGCCGAGGCCATGCAGCGGCGCGACCAGTTGCCGGACACCGAAACCAGCAGCGAAGGGTATCGCGAAGGCAGCCACCTGATGTATTTTCTGCTGCCCATCGTGATTCTGGTGCTGTGTACCTGGTGGCTGGGCGACACCCTGCTGGGTGCGATGAGTGCGGTACTGTTTACCGCCGTCTTCTACCGCTTTTTGCAGCTGGCCGGCCTGCCGCAACTGTTCAATGACTTTACCGAAGGCATGGCCAGCATGCTCACGCCGGTGGCCATCATTTTTGCCGCCTTCGTGCTGCAGGACGTCAATGAGCAACTGGGGCTGGCACCCTACCTGATCGAAAATGTAAAACCCTACCTTAATGCACAATGGCTGCCGGTCATCACCTTCGTGCTGCTGGCGGTGCTCACCTTCACTACCGGCTCATTCTGGGGCATTTACGCCATTGCTTTCCCCATCATCGTGCCACTGGCAGTGGCCCTGGATGCCAATATGCCACTGACCCTGGGGGCGCTGATTTCCGCCGGCGGTTTCGGCAGCCAAGCCTGCTTTTTCGGCGATTCCACCGTATTGTCGGCCCGTGGTTGCGAAATCACACCGATGGAGCACGCACTCACCCAGTGGCGCTATGTGTGGATTTCAGCATTGGCAGCAGCAGTACTGTTTGCCGCCGGCGGCTGGTGGCTGTAAACCATTGCGTCATCATCAAACAGGCTGCCTGAACGGTGTTTTCAGGCAGCCTGAGATTTTTTGCCAAACGCGCGGATACAGATGCGGCTCACGCATCCGCCATGGCCTAAAAACCGTTTTCCATCAAGATCTGGCCCGGTACGCGGTTGCGGTGCATGCTGAATCCCAGGTTGAGCAAGGCCTGGAAGGTGTCCTTTACCATCGCCGGATTGCCGCACAGCATGAAGCGGGTGTCTGCAGGGGTGAACACCCGTCCGGCCGCTTTGGCCAGACGGCCGTTGCTCAGCAGTTCGGGCAGGCGCTGATCCAATACGCCCGCCACCCGTTCACGGGTCAGCACCGGTATAAAACACAGTTTGGCAAAATATGCCCCCACCAGCGGGTGCTGCTGCAACCGGGCGATGCGCTGGTTGAAAATCAGTTCGTCCGCATGCGAAACCGAGTGCGCCAAGGTGAGGCTGTCGAAGCGCTGCCAGATGGCCGGCTGTTCCAGTATCGACAAAAACGGGGCAATGCCGGAGCCGGTACACAGCATCACCAGATCACGGCCGTCGGCAAACCGTTCGGGCAGCAGAAAACCGGTGGCGGTTTTGTCCAGCAACAAAGTATCACCCGCCCGCAACTGCGCCAAGCGGGCCGACATCGGGCCGTTTTCGATCAAGACGGCAAAGTATTCGAGGGTATCGGCATATTCGGCCGACACCACCGAGTAGGCCCGCCACAGAAAACCGGCGCCGTCGCGCACACCCAGGCGCGAAAACTGGCCGGCGGCAAAGCGGTAGGCTTCGGGACGGGTAATGGCAAAGGTGATCAGTTTCGGGGTGTGCTGCTTGACCCACAGCACGGTTTCTTCGGTGTATTTGGCGGCGGCAGGCGCGCTCATGCGGACATCCTCAGGTTCGGATTTAGAAGATCAAGCCGGAGGCAACGGGTTTCAGGCAGCCTTGCCGTCGGATCGGCTTGCATTGGGCAGCGCTGTTTGCCTCGCAAAACCGCTTTTCCGGTCAATGCCCGGCTTTTACAACCGGACATCAATTTGCCGGTACTGGCGGCTGCGCTGGGTGTTCTGGATCAGCCACGGATCGCTGATCTGCCACTGGCCGGTGTCCAGACGCTGGTAATGCAGGCTGAAGTCGCCGTCGCCGATGTTTTCGACATGGAAACTCTCGCCGGCCGGAATGTAAAACGAGCGGATGGCGGTCAGTTTGCCCTGGTGCAGTTCGTACAGTTGGGCAAACACGCCGCTGTTCAGATCACTGTTGTCCACCCGCACCACATTGTGTCCCTGCTGGCGCAGTTGCGGATAGCCGGGCACATAACCTTTGCTGGCCGGCAGCGGCCGGCCGTTGGGCGCCAAACCGGGAGCGGCGACAAAATCGGGTGCGGCCGCCACCGGCTCGGCCTGCGGCCGGTAATGCTGCCAGCCGTACCAGGCCCCCACCACCGCCAAAACCAGCACCAACATGCCCAACCATTGCAACCAGGCGCTGGCCGGCGAACGGGTTTTCGGCGGCGGCAACACCGGCGGTGCCGATTGCGGCTGCCACACCGCAACCGGCTGGCGGCCGGCCGCCGCTTCGGCCGCCAGCCGCCGCTGGTCGGCAATCCAGGCATCGTGCGCCCGCCGCTGCTGCGGATCGGACAGCACCGCATAGGACTGGTTCAGGATGCTCATGATGCGGTGGGCATCCGGATTGTCCGGATTGCGGTCGGGATGGTGTTTTTGCGACAAGGCCCGATAGGCGGCGCGAATCACTTCGTCACTGGCATCCGGTGCCACTTTCAGGTTGTCGTAATGGGAGGGTATGCGCTTCATGGCCTCTTCATGCCGGCAAACGGTTTTCAGGCAGCCTTACAGCAGGGTATCCAATGCCTGCTGAATGTCGGCCCAAATGTCTTCGATGTCTTCGATACCGGCCGAAAAGCGCAGCAAACCTTCGCGGATGCCGAGCGAGGCTTTCAGTTCGCGGCTCATGCCGCTGTGCGACTGGCTGGCGCTGTGGTTGACCAGGCTTTCCACTCCGCCCAGGCTGGAAGCCATTTGCACCAGCTTGAGTGCGCCAATCACGCGGTTGGCGGCCTCGCGGCTGTCCGGGCGCAGATACACCGACACCACGCCGCCAAAGCCACGCATCTGCCGGACAGCCAACGCATGGTGTTCATGATCGCTCAAGCCGGGATAAAACACTTTTTCCACCGCCGGATGCTGCTGCAGGCGGCGTGCCAATTCGGCGGCATTTTGCTGATGGCGGTCCATGCGCACGGCCAGGGTTTTGATGCCGCGCAACACCAGGGCGCAGTCCATCGGGCCGGCCACCGCACCGGTGTTGACCTGGGTTTTGAACAGTGCGCGGGCCAGAGCCTCATCCTTCACCGCCGCCACCCCCATCAGCACATCGGAGTGGCCACACAGGTATTTGGTGGCGGAATGAAACACCACGTCACAACCCAAATCCAGCGGATTTTGCAGATACGAGGTGGCAAAGGTGTTGTCGATGCCGACCACCGCACCGGCCGCCTTGGCCTTGGCCGCCAGCAATTCGATGTCCACCAGCCGCAACAGGGGGTTGGACGGGGTTTCCAGCCACAGCAATTTGACCGGCCCGGCCGCCAGCAGCGGGTCGAGATTGGCCGCCTCGGTCAGATCGGCAAACACCACGTTCACCCCCCAGGCGGTGTATTCTTCGGTCAGCAAATCATAGGCACCGCCGTAAATGTCGGCCACCGCCACCACCGTATCACCCGGCCGCAGCACCGTGCGCCAAATGGCATCAATGCCGGCCATGCCGCTGGCAAAGGCAAAACCGGAGGAGCCATGCTCCATGGCCGCCACCGTATCCTCCAGCACTTTGCGGGTCGGATTGGACACCCGTGAATAACGGTAAGGCACCGGCTCGCCGATTTCGTGCAGCGCAAACATGCTGTTTTGATAAATCGGCGGCATGATGGCACGGTTGTGTTGGTCGGGATCGTAACTGCTGTGGATGATTTCAGTGGCAAATTGCATGGCGAAGGCTGCCTAAAACAATAAAAAGCGGCATTTTAGCACGTCCCGGCGGCTGCCGTGCGGCCTAATCGGCGGGCAACACCTTGATTGGCCGGCTTTCAGGCAACCATAGTCACAATTAATCCCGAGCGGTTTGCTCGGTTTTTCGCCATCCCGTATAATTTCCGCCCTGTGCCCGTTGCCGGCACCCTGGTTTGCCCGTGTTTTTTGCCGACCCGAATGAGGAATCTTCCTGCATGAATGCCATTGCCGATGTGCAAAGCAGCCCCGATCAACGCAATATGCCCATCAATCAGGTGGGCATCAAGGATTTGCGCCTGCCGCTGTCCGTCCGCTCCGCTGAGGGCCTGCAGCACACCGTTGCCCGTCTCACCATGACCGTATTTTTGCCGGCCGGGCAAAAAGGCACCCATATGTCGCGCTTTGTGGCGTTGATGGAACAGCAGACCCAGGCGCTGGATTTTGCCCAGCTGCAACAGCTCACCGAAACCATGGTTAGCCTGCTGGAATCGGATGCCGGCAAAATCAGCGTGCAGTTTCCGTTTTTCCGGCGCAAACGGGCGCCGGTATCCGGCATTGAAAGCACACTGGATTACGAAGTCAGGCTGTGCGGCGAAATTGCCGGCGGCCGCTACCGCCACCAGTTGCAAGTGCTGGTGCCGGTGACCAGCCTGTGCCCGTGCAGCAAGGAAATCTCCCAGTACGGCGCCCACAACCAGCGCTCGCACGTCACCGTTGGTCTGTGCTGCACCGCACCGGTGGACATCGAAGAAGTGATTGACCTGGTCGAGGCGCAAGCCTCGTGCCAGCTATATGGCCTGCTGAAACGGCCGGATGAAAAATACGTGACCGAGCGTGCCTACGACAACCCCAAATTTGTCGAAGACATGGTGCGCGACATTGCCACCGCCCTGGCGGCCGAGCCGCGCATCGCTGCGTTTCGGGTGGAAAGCGAAAATTTCGAATCCATCCACAACCATTCGGCCTATGCGCTGATCGAATCTCCCAACATGCCATGACTGCGTTACTGCACACCTTCTGTACCCGGCTGCTCGCCCTGTGGCTGCTGCTGGGACTGATTACACCCGCCCTAGCACTAGATGCATCCAAGCTGCTACCGCCGGAACAGGCATTTGTGCCACAGGTGACCGTGGACGATACCGGCATCCGGGTCAGGTTTGTGCTGGCCGACGGCTATTATCTGTACCGCAGCAAAATCAGCGCCACCACCACCCCGCAACCCTTGCTGGCCGAGGGCCGTTACAGCGGGGG
>JBHAET010000058.1:0-4965 GCA_041855705.1 Neisseriaceae bacterium | reverse complement strand
GTATGGCGGAGTACTTTGGCCGGCTTCGGCCGCCGCTGCGGCCAGTGCCGCATCAATGTCGGTCTCGGCGGCAAACAGGGCGATGATGACACTTTTCTGCCACAGCTGGCCGCCGGGCATGCCCGGCTCGCCAAACAATGCCTGCTCCTGGGCGGTGCCGGCGTGGGCGTCTTCAATCGCGGTACTCAAGGCCCCGTGGTTCATCAGGCTGTCGGACAGGGCTTCGGCCTGGCTGGCGGAAACCGCAATCACGGCTTGTTGGTAGTGCATAACATCTCTCGGCAGGTCGGTGGGGATGCTGGGCCCCGGAAAAGGCGGATTATAGCGAATGCCCCGGCTTTCTGATACCGCCACGGCCGGCCGCAGGGCGGGGTTGGCAAGCGGGGATGGTGCAGGGCGTGCCGTTGACGGTGTTGTGGCGATATGGTTGGCTAAAATCTGCCTCTGCGGCGTTCACCATGCGCGCAAGGTGTTCAGCCTTGCAGTGCTTTTGGCTTGGCAGCTGCAGATTTTCCCTCGAAAAATCGCGGCACAAGCCGGTTGACGATACGCCCCGGTCAGAAGGGTTTTCAGGCAGCCTCAACCCAGTGGGAGGCTGCCTGAAAGGCAGATGGTGGCATGGCACGTTGCCGCTGGTGCTCAAACCGTTTGCGAATAGCGGGCTGCGGTGCGGCTGTGGCGCAGGTGGGCATCAAACACCATGGCGATGTTGCGGATCAGCAGCCGGCCCTTGGCGCTGACCTGCAGGCCGTTAGCATCCAGTTGCAGCAGCCCCTGTCCGGCCAGCGCCTCCAATTCCGGCCATTCGTCGGCAAAGTAATCGGCAAAAGCCTGTCCGCCGCAACGTGAGCGGTAGTCGTTGAAATCGAGGGCAAAACGGCACATCAGCGCCTGAATCAATTCGCGGCGCAGCAGATCGTCGTCGGTCAGGGTGTAACCGCGCATCACCGGCAGCCGGCCTTGGTCCAGGGCGGCGTAATAAGCGTCGATGTCTTTTTCGTTCTGGCTGTAGCAGCGGCCGATCTTGCCGATGCTGGAAACGCCAATCGCCACCAGATCGCAGTCGGCATGGGTGGAATAGCCTTGGAAATTGCGTTGCAGCCGGCCCTGTTGCAGAGCCCGTGCCAATTCGTCATCCGGTTTGGCAAAGTGATCCATGCCGATGAACACATAGCCGGCAGCCAGCAGGGTGTGTACCGTGTCTTGCAGAATGTCCAGCTTGGTGTTGCTGTCCGGCACGCTGTCGGTGTCGATGCGCCGCTGCGGTTTGAATACATGCGGCAGATGGGCGTAATGGTAAACCGCCAGCCGGTCGGGCGACAGCGCCAATACCCGCGCCAAGGTACGGTGCATGCTGTCGGTGCTCTGGTGCGGCAAACCGTAAATCAGATCCACACTGACCGAATGGAAACCGGCCTCGCGGGCGGCGCTCACCACGGCGGCGGTTTCCGCCTCGCTCTGGATGCGGTTCACCGCCTGCTGCACCTGCGGGTCAAAGTCCTGGATGCCGATGCTCATGCGGTTAAAACCGAGCCGGCCCAGGGTATGAACGGTGTCGCGGCTGACTTTGCGCGGATCGATTTCGATCGAATATTCTCCCTCTGGCAGCAGGGTAAAGTGACGGCGGATGCTGTCGAATACCCGGGCCAGCTGATCGTCGGAGAGAAAAGTGGGGGTGCCGCCGCCAAAATGCAGTTGTGCCAGCGGCGGGCGGCCGGACCAATGGCGCGAGACCAGAGCCAGTTCCCGTTCCAGATAGTCCAGATATTCGTCGGCCAGTGACCGGTTTTTGGTGATGATTTTGTTGCAGGCACAGTAATAGCAAATGGTATTGCAAAACGGAATGTGCACGTACAGCGACAAGGGGCGGTCGGCCGGCAGGGCGGCCAGTGCCGTCTGATAGGTGCCGGCATCGAAACCGGCATGGAAACGGTCGGCGGTGGGATAGGAGGTATAGCGGGGACCGGCAGCGGGCAGGCTGGCAATCAGTTGGCGGTCAAATTCGATGCGAAGCGGGTTGCTTGGGTTCATGGTGGCGTGTGTTCGGATGCGGCAGGCAGGATTTGTCCGCCGGCACCCCCTGTTGGTGTGGCGGGCAGATGTGCTACACTGCTGCGCAGGCGGCAGCAGACCGCCGCTTTGTCTTGATGATTAACGGACGGATGAGTATAACCCGCAGCATAAACTACGGATAGCGGGATCGTTCCCAGGCGCCGACTGACCGTCGGCGGTTTGCTTGCCGGGTGCGCCTTGGCCGGCCATCTGCCGCTTGGCAGCCGCACATGGCGCATCCGTTTGAAAACAAACGGGCACTCAAGCGGTGCCAGTATGCGTTTTTTTGTCGGGCGGGGTGTTGATGTGTGTCAAGCCGCACCGACAAACCCACTGTTTTGGGCCGTGGCGATCCCTGTACGGCCGATTGATGCGCTAGGCACACTCACATGATTAAGATACACAAATCAGGCGATTTTTCACAAAAACTGTGCGCCAACTGCTCCTTGCGTGCCCTGTGTGCGCCGGTGGCGCTCAACGGGCAGGAAATGAACGAACTGGCGGTGGTGATCCAGCAAAACCGCCGTTTGAAAAAGGGTGATTACCTGTTTCGCTCCGGCGAGGCGTTTGTGTCCATGTTTGCGGTGCGCACCGGTTTTGTCAAAACCACGGTGGCCAGTCAGGACGGGCGCGATCAGGTGACCGGCTTTTTCATGTCCGGCGAGGTGGTCGGCATGGACGGCATTTGCGGCCAGGTGCACAGCTGCGATGCGGTGGCGCTGGAAGATACCGAAGTGTGCGAGTTGCCGTTTTCCAGTTTGGAAGAGGCCGGCAGCCGCTTTCCGAGCCTGCAGACCCATTTTTACAAATTGATGAGCCAGGAGTTGGTGCGCGACCAGGGTTTGTTGCTGATGCTGGGCAATATGCGGGCCGAAGAGCGCCTGGCGGCGTTTTTGCTCAATTTGTCGCAGCGCTTAAGCGCGCGCGGTTTTGCCGCCAACGATTTTATTTTGCGCATGTCGCGCGAGGAGATCGGCAGCTATCTGGGCCTGAAGTTGGAAACCGTTAGCCGTACCCTGTCGCGCTTCCAGCAGGAAGGCTGGCTGCAGGTGGAACACAAGCACATCCGCCTGTTGCAGCCGGAGGTGTTGAAAGGCATGGTGGCCGGTTGCCAGCACGCAATCTGATGGTTTGGGTTGGACATGATGGCCGCGAGGCTGCCTGAAACCGTTTTCAGGCAGCCTCGCGGCCATTTTGGATCATGTGGGGGAGATGAGACCCGGCGCGCCGGATTCAAGCGTCGAAACGCACCGCCTGGCCGAACACCTGCTGCCACAGGGCACGCACGGTGGCGTAATGTGCCAGCAGGGTGGTGTCGGTTTGGGCATGTACCGCATCGCGCAGCCGGGTGTTGTGCTGCTGCTGGCGGTAATGGCGGTAGGCGGTACGGCTGTTTTCGGCCAGTACCGGATCCACCAGTCCCAGATCGGCGGCCATGCTCAACAGGGCAATGTTGCCGTAATTTTCCAATAGGCGCGGATGGTGGCGGGCCTGTGACAGAATCAGGTACTGGACGATGAATTCGACATCCACCACCCCGCCGCGGGCGTATTTGACGTCTTCGTCATGCGGCGGATGGGTGGCGAACATTTTTTCGCGCATCTGGATGATGTCGGCTTGCAGGGCCTGAGGGTCGCGGCTGCGGGTGAGGATTTCGCGGCGGATGGCCTCCACCGCCCGGCCCACGTCGGCATCGCCGCAGACATAACGGGCGCGGGTCAGCGCCTGATGTTCCCATGTCCAGGCCTGTTCGCGCTGGTAGCGGGCAAAAGCCTGCAGGTGGCAGGCGGCAAAACCGGCGTCGCCATTGGGGCGCAGGCGCAAATCGACCTCGTACAGCACGCCGGCGCCGGTGGGGGCGGTCAGCCAGCTGGTGAGCCGGCGTGCCAGCCGTGCATAGGTGTCGGCGGCATCCGGATGATCGTCGTCATAGACATAGACCAGATCCAGATCGGAGGCATAACCCAATTCCTTGCCACCCAGCTTGCCATAACCCACCACCGCAAAGCGGGGCTGTTCGGTGTGTTTTTTGCCCAGGCTCTGCCACACATGGTCCAATGCCTGCTGCAGCAGGGTGTCGGCCAGGGCGGAGAGTTGGTCGGACAAGGCTTCGATGGTCCACAGGCCGGCCAGGTCCTGCACTGCCAGGCGGAAGGTGTGGGCGTGCTGGAAACGGCGCAAGACGTCCATTTTGGCTTCCACATCGCTGCCGCAGCCGGCCAGGCGCTCGGCCAGCTCGCGTGCGTGGCCGGCCCAGTCGGTGTCGATGTCCAGCAATTGGTCGCTGAGCAATTCGTCCAGCAGGATCGGGTGTTGTTGCAAATAGTGTGCCACCCAGCTGCTTTGGCCCATCAGTCGCGCCAGTTGGGCCAGCGCCTGCGGGTGTTCGTGCAAAAAGGCCAGATAGGCGCTGCGGCGGCTGATGCTGTCCAGAAAATCCAGCAGCCGCAGCAAGGTGGCATCGGCATTTGGTTCGGCAGCGGCGGCCACCGCCAGTTGTGGAATCAGGACATCCAGCCGCTGGCGGGCATGGGCCGACAGTTGCCGGTAGCGGCTGCTGTGGTGCAGTTGTTGCAGCCGCGGCCACAGGGTGTCGGCGTCGAAGCCGTGGCGCGACAGCAGCGCCCGTGCGCCGTCGTCATCCTCATCCCACAGTGCGTCCAGTTCGTGGGCGGCGGTTTGCCGTTCCTGCGGATCGGTGAGAATGTTATTGAAGATGCGGTTCACCGTGTCGCGGTGCCGTTGCAGGGCGGCGCTGAAGGCCGCATGGTCGGCAAAACCCATGCTGGCGGCCAGTTTTTGTTGCTGTTCCGGGTTTTCAGGCAGCGTTTGGGTTTGTTGGTCGTCCCAGTATTGCAGGCGGTGCTCGACGTCGCGTAAAAAGCGGTATGCGGCCAGCAGGCTGTCGCATAC